>NZ_JBHWLR010000015.1:32066-153751 GCF_042731755.1 Promicromonospora sp. NPDC059942 | reverse complement strand
GCCGAGGCTCCCCCGCGCCCCGACGTCGGCCGGCCGCGCCGGGACCCGGCGGGGCCGGTGCCGGCCGAGGCGCCGGGCGAGCCGGTGGTCGACGCCGGGGAGGAGCTGTGCGGGCAGTGGACCGACCTGCTCACCGAGCGGGAGCTGGACGTCGCGCGGCTCGTGGTGCAGGGCCGCACCAACCGGCAGGTCGCCGCGAACCTCTACGTGTCGGTCCGCACCGTGGAGGTGCACCTGGGGCGGGTCTTCCGCAAGCTCGGGGTGCGCTCCCGCACGGAGCTGGCGGTGCTGGCCCTGCGGGGGTAGGCCTCAGGCCTCCAGCAGGATGGTCACCGGGCCGTCGTTGACCAGCTCCACCTGCATGTCGGCGCCGAACCGGCCCGTCTCGACCGTCAGGCCGCGCTCGCGCAGCGCCGCCACGACGGCGTCCACGAGCGGTTCGGCGACCGGCCCGGGCGCCGCCTGGTTCCACGTGGGGCGGCGCCCCTTGCGGGCGTCGCCGTAGAGCGTGAACTGGCTGACGACGAGGACCGGCGCGCCCAGGTCGGCCACCGACTGCTCGTCCTGGAGGATGCGCAGGTCGGCGATCTTGCGCGCGATGGTCTCGACCTGGGCCGGGCCGTCGTCGTGCGTGACGCCGACCAGGGCCAGGATGCCGGGCTTGTCGATGGCGCCCACCACCTCGCCGTCGACCACCACGGACGCGCGGGTGACGCGCTGGAGCACCGCTCTCACCGGCGGCCCTCGGCGTACTGGTCGGCGAAGACGGCCCGGACCTCGCCGACCGGCCGGCCACCGCCGAGCACGGGCACGCGGCCCAGCCCGTCGAGGCCGCCGGGGTACACCCCCGGCAGGCCCGCCGCGCCGGCGGCGCGCAGCGCGGCCGCGAGGATGGCGGGACGCGCCCGGGCGGACCCGTCGAGCACCTTGAACGCCAGCGCGGAACCGTCGGGCAGGCCCGCGGCGTAGACGCCCTCGGCGCCGTCCTTGGCGACCAGGCCCGGCACGGCCTGCATGGCGAGCGTGACGTCGCGGCCGGTGCCGCCCACCATGTCGGGGTGCGCGGAGATGGCGCGGGCGGCCCGCGCCTCGTGCGAGCGGACGTCCTCCGTCGGCGCCGCACCCAGGGTCGAGAAGGCGCGCGCCAGGCCGAGCAGCGTCGTGGAGAACAGGGGCGCGCCGCAGCCGTCGACCGTGGTGTGCATGACGAGCTCGGCGTCGCCGGTCAGCTCCAGGATCGTGCTGCGGACCGCCCGCTGCAGCGGGTGCTCGGGCGACAGGTACGTCTCGATGTCCCAGCCCTGCGTGAGGCAGGTGGCGAGCATCGCCGCGTGCTTGCCGGAGCAGTTCTGCGCGAGCGGCGCCGGACCCGGCCCGCCGTCGTGCGGTGCGATGTGCCAGTCGAGCGCGGCCGGCGGGTAGAGCGGCAGGTCAGGGGTGTTCTGGAGCGCGCCGGGGCCGAGGCCCACGGAGCCCAGGATCTGCAGCACGCCCTCCAGGTGGAACTGCTCGCCGTTGTGGCTCGCCGAGGCCAGCGCGAGCAGCCGGTCCGGCAGCTCCAGGCCCGCGCGCAGCATCGCGAGGAGCTGCAGCGGCTTGAGCGACGACCGCGGCCAGACCGGCGTGGTCGGGTTGCCCACCTGGAGCACCGGCCGGCCGGCCGGGTCGAGCACCACGAGGTGCCCCAGGTGGACCGACTCCACGAGGTCGCCGCGGATGACCTCGGCCAGCGGCGCGGCGCCGTCGAGCACCGCGTCCGACGTCGAGGCCGCGCGACCGACCGCCATGGGCGCGGTCACCATCCGCCCTGCGGACCGCGCGGCTTGTTGCCCGTGCCGTACGGCAGCAGACGGGGGCGCACGTCGGCCCAGTAGACGATGGCCGGGACCACCGCGATCACGTTGAGGAAGGAGCTGGCCGTGATGAAGCTCGGCGGCAGCCCCAGGAGGCCGAAGACGGCGGCCACGCCGAGGATCGCGAGCCAGATCGGCTTCGACAGCTTGCCCTCGGACGTGTAGGCGTTGGCCGGGCGACGGATCGCGTCGACCAGGGCGATGACCTGGACCGCGAAGACGATGACGCCCAGCACGATGAAGACGAACGTTTGGAGAGCTCCGAACACAGGACGAGCCTACGGCAACCGGGGCGGCGTCTCGCCTGGTCCGGGTGCTCAGCCGGCCGCGTGCTCAGCAGCCTTGCGCGCGTCGTCCTCGTGCCTGGCCCCGAACAGCATCGTGGCGAGCATCAGCATGAACACCACCCAGCCGAGCACGCCCGGCAGCCACACCCGGGACCAGCTCACCGTGGTGCCGACGAGGAGCACGGCGACGCCCGTCAGGCTCCACACCACCACGGTGTAGATGCCGAACCGCGCCGCGGCCGCCGGGTCGCGGTCGAACCGGGTGCCCGCGGCCTGCGTGTGCACGGACTCCTCCGCGAGAGCCCACTGCTTCTTCCGGTTGGTGGTGGTCGCGGCGAGCCACGAGAGCAGCACCACGCCCGCCACGAGCGCGACCCCGTCCAGGACGAGCCACCCGGTGGTCCCGCCGAACAGGTGCACCAGGGCGAGCAGTGCGCCCACCAGCACCAGGCCCCAGCCGACGCCGAACAGCGCGGCACGCCGGCGGGGCACCGGGTGGCTGGCCGTCGTCTCCTGGCTCAGCGAGCCGGCCACGACGGCGCCGAGCGCGAGCCCCGCCACCAGCGCGAGCGCCGTGGGCAGCAGCGGGCCGAGGTCACCGTGCGCGTACCCGACGGCGGCGAACACCGTGCCCACCACGCTCGCCGCCAGCACGATCGACACCAGCACCACCGCAGCGACGAACGTTCCGGAGGCCGGGACCCGGTTCCGGGCCATCAGCTCGTAGGAGGACGGCGCGGGCCGCTCGGCGTCGCGCGGGCCCGCGTCCGCCTCGTCGACCAGCGCGCGCACGTCGCCCAGCTCGCCGACCGCGCGCCGCGCGGCGTCGTCGGGCGCCACGCCGCCGGCGGTCAGCTCGGCCACGCGGTCCACGAGGTTCGCGCGGATCTCCTCCTTGAGGTCCTGCACGTCGGGGGTCGTCGGGATGCCCGCGAAGGCTTCGTCCAGCAGGCGGTGCACCGAGATGTTCGTCATCAGGAACCTTTCAGGTCGAGGAGGGAGTCGATGGTGCGTCGCGTGGCCACCCACGCGTCCACGTTGCGCCGGTACACGGCACGCCCCGCGTCGGTGATGCGGTAGTACTTGCGGCGTCCGCCCTGGGACTCGTCGCCCCAGTACGCCTCGACCAGGCCGTCCTTCACGAGCCGCCGGTAGGCCGCGTAGAGCGTGGCCTCCTTGATCTCGTGGTCGCCGCCGGTCGTGTCGCGGATCTGCTTGTAGATCTCGAAGCCGTAGCGATCCCGGGCGCGCAGCACGCCGAGCACGATCGTGTCGGTGTGCCCGCGCAGGAGGTCGGCGGCGAAGGGGTCTATCACGCCAACTACTGTATCTGATCAAGTACCTGACGACAACAAGTTCTGTGCACAGCCTGTGGACAGCCGGCTACAGCTCGGGGAGCGCCGCGCGCGCCTCGCCCGGCGTCGCGCCCGTGGCCTCCAGCGTGTCGACCAGGGGCGACCGCAGCAGCATCACCAGGGACTGCACCTGCCAGTCGCCCTCGCCCACGGTCCGCGGGTCCACCTGGGCGGCCACGGTGGCCAGCACCTCGCGCGCCCGGGCGGCGTCGCCTCCGGAGCCGACGTCAGAGGCGAGGAGCCGCACGCCCGACGCGAAGCCCTCGACCAGCCCGGCGACCGGGCGCACGTCGTGCTCCCCCTCGACCACCGGGAGCGCGCGGCGGGCGAGCACCCGCACCGACCGCATCGTGCGGTCGACGAGCACGGCCTGGTCCTCCAGCCGGGCGAGCTCGCCGCGGTGGATCCGCCCCACGGAGATCCGCGCCAGCTCGCGCGCGTCGCGTGCCGCCTCCTGCCACTCGGCGAGCACCGGCTCCGAGGCCCGGCCGCGCACGAGGGCCGCCCGGACGTCGTCCACGTCGTCCGAGCGCAGGCCGCGGGCGAGCGTCTCCAGGGTCTCGGCGAGCTCGGTCACGGCCTGCTCGGCGAGCGCCCGCGGGCGGCGCCGGGTGTCGCCGGGCGTGAGCAGCGCGACCGTGAGCGCGACGGCGCCGCCGACCAGGGCGTCGGTCCACCGGCCGAGCGGCCCGCCGGAGACCTGGGGCAGGCCCACCACGATGATCGCCTGGACGCCGGCCTGCGTGACCAGGAGCGCGCCCCGGTCGATGAACCGCGCGGCGACGGCCGAGATGAACAGCACCAGGCTGAGCTGCCACCAGCCCGAGCCGATCAGGTGCACGATCAGGTCGCCCATGGCGACGCCGACCGCCACGCCCACGGCCATCTCGGAGACCCGGCGCACGTCCCGCTGCGCGGTGAACCCGAGCAGCACCCACGCCGCGACCGGCGCGAAGAACGGCTGCTCGTGCCCCAGCACGTACCGCGCGATCAGGTACGCGACACCCGCGGCGAGTGACGCCTGGGCGATCGGGATCAGGCTCGCCCGCGCGCGGGTCCAGCCCTGCCGCAGCCGGGTGCGCAGCATGAGCGTGCGCATGGCCTTGCGCCACATCTCGTCGGCCGGGCCGGGCAGTGAGGTCACGGTGGCATCCTGCCACCCGGCCTCACGGACGTGTCAGATGAGGCTGGCCGGGCCGCGCAGGCCGCGGGTCAGGGGGCCGTGGGACTCGGGCCGGTCCACCGACACGCCGTCACCCGGCACGATGACCTCCTGCGCCGCCGACACCTCGATGGCCTGCCCCGAGACGTCGCCGGACACCATGAGCTCGGTGTCCTCCGGGACGTTCCGCTTGAGCACCGCCAGGCCGATGGGGCCCAGCTCGTGGTGGCGCGCCATCGAGGTCAGCGTGCCCACGACCTTGCCGGGCGCGCCGTCCGACGACGGGAGGCGCACCTCGGCGCCAGCCTCCGGGAGCAGGTGCTGCGAGCCGTCGAGGTGCAGCATCACGAGCCGGCGCGGGGGCCGGCCCAGGTTGTGCACGCGCGCCACGGTCTCCTGGCCGCGGTAGCAGCCCTTGTTGATGTGCACGGCGGTGCGCAGCAGGTCGAGCTCGTGCGGGATGGTGCGCTCGTCGACCTCGCGCGCCTGGCGCGGGCGCCAGGCCTCGACGCGCAGGGCCTCGGTGGCCCAGGTGCCGGCGAGCGGCCAGCCGGCGGCCTCACGGGCCGCGACCTCGGACTCCAGGTCGGCGCGCGGCACCAGCACGAGCCGCCAGGGGCGCATCGCGCCGGGGTGCTCGCCCTCGGGCGGCCCGTAGCGCGTACCGCCGCCGACGACGTGCGGCCAGGCGTCGTGCCAGGTCACCGGCTCGCCCTCCGCGCCCTCGGCGGCCACGGGCTCGCCGATCGCCGCCCACTCGTCGGTGGCGTCGGTGATCTCGACGCGCAGCGTGAACTTCATGCGGTCGAGCCAGCCGGCCAGGGCGGGCGCCGACTCGCGCTCGGTGATCAGCCAGGTGGCCTCGCCGTCGTCCACCACGCCCGCGACGTGCTCGATGTGGCCCTGCGGCGACAGGACGAGCAGCTCCGTGCTGGTCCGGGGGGCCAGGTCCGCGAGCTGCTGGGACGTGATCGAGTGCAGCCAGCTCAGCCGGTCGGGGCCTGCGACGCGGACGATTCCGAGGTGCGACTGGTCGACCACGGCCCCGCCGCGCGAAAGCGCGCGCTGCTCGGCCGTCGGGTCGCCGTAGTGCCAGGCGACCCCGGCGTCGGGCCCGGCGGCGGCGACCGCGCCGCGCCGGCTCAGCAGGGGGCTCTCGTAATCCATGCTCACCTCAGGTGCAGCGTCGTGGGCGGGCGGGGCATTCCCGTCCGCGTCGGGTTACTGCCGGTCCAGCTCGGCCGAGGCGTACGAGCGCAGCGGCTCGCCGAACGCGGCGAGCTCCTCCACCCACAGCAGCCGGCCCTGGACCAGGCCGTACAGCCGCTTCGACGCGCGCACCTCGGACGCCGTCGACGTCCGCGCGATCGCGTCGGAGGCCAGGTCGATCCGCCCGTTGCCCACGGCGCCGATGTAGACGGTGATGCGCCCCGAGGCGTCGGCCACGAGCACCTCGAGCGCGTGCTTGTTCTCCTCGAGGCCGTCGGGGCGGTCCGAGGAGACCCGCCAGTAGCCGGTCTCGGTGGACCAGACGGTGCCGGCCACCTCGGGCGCCTCACCGGCCGGCGCGTCCGACTCCGCCGGGTCCGACTCCGTCGGGTCCGGCACCGGTGCCGGCCACTCGCCGTCGTCGGGCAGCTTGTCGGGGACGACGCTCTCGAGCACCCGCAGCGTGGACTCGAACCGCAGGTACGGGCCGCCGTCGTGGTCGAAGACCAGGTCCTGCACGAAGGTCTTCTTGCCGATGCCGGGGTAGTCGATCACACCCTCACCGCGCCAGCGGCCGACCAGCCAGGCCAGCGGGTACACCTCGGGCGAGAGCCCGTCGGGAAAGGTGAACGTCATCAGCGCTGGCCGGTGTACAGCTTGTAGACGACGTAGCCGGCGAACCAGGCGACCGCGACTGCGACCGCCACGATGAGGCCGGTGAAGATGAGCTCAAGGGCGTGGATCGACATGGTGCCGATCCTAACGTCCACGGCCTACAGTCGGCCCATGCGCCCGCTCGTGATCAAGACCACCTCAGGCCTGGACCGTCCCGAGGCCACCAACCAGGCCTTCACCGTCGCCGCGGCGGCCGTCGCGTCCGGCGCGGAGGTGAGCCTCTGGCTCACCGGCGAGTCGGCGTGGCTCGCCCTGCCCGGCCGCGCGGCCGAGCTGGAGCTGGAGCACGCGACGCCCCTGCCCCAGCTCATCGAGGTGATCCTGGGCGCCGGCACCGTCACGGTGTGCACGCAGTGCGCGGCGCGCCGGGACATCACCGAGGCGGACGTGCTGCCCGGCATCCGGATCGCGGGCTCGGCGCTGTTCACCGAGGAGATCCTGCGGGACGACGCCCAGGCGCTCGTCTACTAGGCGGCGGTAGTCCGCGCTAGTCCGCGCTCGTCCGCTAGGCGCGGACCAGGCCCGACCGGCGCAGCAGCAGGTACAGCTCGCACCCGAGGCACAGCCCGACGACGGCGTTGAGCGCCGCCGCGACGAACGCCGCCGCGGCCGCGATCGGCACGGCCGGGAGCACCCCGAAGAAGCCGAGGATCACGCCGACGCCGGTGACGAAGAGGCCCACGCCCTGCGCGAAGCGCGGCGGGCGGCGGTCCTCCATCTCCGTGGGCGGGCTCAGCCGCGGTCGCACGAACCGCTTGTAGAGCAGGCCCTGCCACGAGCCCTCGGCGCCGCGCACCGTGCCGAGCACGAAGCTCAACATGATGAACGTCAGCAGCCACAGGCCGGCGGTGCTCGCGCCCAGCAGCACGACGGCGGCCAGCAGCACCGCGGTGATGCTCGCCCCGACGCGCGGCCCCCGCGGGTCGATCCCCTTGCTCGCGTTCATGAGTGCGCCTCCCCCTCTGTCTCCAGCGCTGCCGCCGGAACCCGGCTCAGCGCCTGTCGCGCCTGAGTGTCGGACACCACGCCGCTCATCCGGGCCACCTCGCGGCCGCCGCCGTCGACCACGAGCACCGTGGGCGTGCGCAGCACGCCGAGGGTGCGGACCAGGTCGAGGTGGTCGTCCACCAGCACCTCGCGGTGCTCGACGCCGGCGCTCGTGCCGGTCAGACCGCCCAGGACCCGGGACGTGGACCGGCACGCGGCACACACCTCGGCCGAGAACTGGACGAAGGTCACCCGGTCGGCGAGCGCGATCCCGGAGGAGGCCCAGTCGATGCCGACGGGCGTCTCGCGGGGCGCGCGGACGGCGCCCTGACGTGCCGACCACCACACGCCGAGCGCGGCAGTACCGAGCACCAGGACGACGAGCGCGATCACCTGTCCCAACATTCGCCCCACCCTGCCGTGCCTCGCTCGTCCAGACAAGTCCTCGTCCGCGATATGGATCCGCCATGAGGCCGGTCACAGTGCGGGGCCCTGACCTTCTCGGGTGCCCGCCCACATGATTCCCTGGTCTGCACAACCCGTCGGAGCAGTATTTCTCGTGCCGAAACGCCACCCGATCCGGCGACCCCCCGGTGGTAGCGTGCATGCATCCGCATATATAGGAGAATTGTCTAGGATGGAAGTTTTGCCAACTCGTACGTGGAATGGTCTGACCATCCCGGCGGCCGGGGTGTACCAGATCGACCAGAATCACAAGCGGCTCGGCTTCCTCGCCATGCACATGATGGTCAGCCCCGTCCGTGGCGAGTTCGCCGAGGGCGAGGCCACGGTCACCGTCGGCGAGGACCCGCTCGCCTCGCAGGTCACGTGCACCATCCAGGCGGCGTCCGTCGACACGCACGTGGGCGAGCGCGACACCCACCTGCGCAGCGCGGACTTCCTGGACGTCGAGAACCACCCGACCATCGAGTTCCGCAGCACCGGGTTCCGGATGCGCACCCAGGTGGACCCGATCTTCTCGTGGGCCCGGCTCAAGGCGGGCACCGCCGGCCGGCGGCCGCACGACCCGATGCAGGCGGACGGCTCGTTCACCAAGTTCGTCATGGACGGCCTGCTCACCGTGCGCGGCGTGACGCGCCCGGTCACCCTGGAGTGCGAGTTCGGCGGCGTGGGGCACGACCCCTACGGCCAGGACATCTTCGGCTTCCACGGGAGCTGCGAGATCGAGCGCGAGGAGTGGGGCCTGCTCTGGAACGTCGCGCTCGAGGCGGGCGGCGTGCTGGTGGCCAAGAAGGTCCGCATCGAGATCGCCGGCGAGATGATCCGCCAGTCCTGACCGCGGCCCCGCCGGGGGTCACCTCAGAGGATGACCATCCGGCCCACGACGAACACGAAGATGCCGCACACCGCGACGGGCAGCGCGCTCGCCGAGAGCCCGGCCAGCCGCGCGCCGCGGGCGGGCAGCCGCTCCAGCAGCAGGTGCAGCGCCCCGACGACGACACCCGCGACCAGACCGCACCACAGCCCGCTCACGGTGTCGATGTTCGGCAGCAGCGTCCCGGCCGCGCCGCCCACCACCACGGCGGCGACGGCGGAGATCCCGAGCGCCACCCAGCCGCGCACCGGCAGCGCCGCGACGGCGGCGGCCACCGCGAGCGCCACCGCGCTCGTGACGACGAGGGCGGCCCCGGCGTCGGACCGGGCGGCGGCGATCCAGCCCGAGGCGGCGATCGCCGCGACGACGCCGGCGACGGTGCCCGACACGGACTCCGTGAGCTGGGGGCGCCCGTCGCGGCGCAGCATCTGCGCGATGAAGGCGAGCACCACCGCGCCCGCGAGCACCATCGGCAGGTGCCGCAGCACGGGCTCGCCCTGGGTGAGGTAGGTCGCGGCCGCTCCCCCGACGCCGCAGAGGGCGACGACCACCCGGGTGCTCCCCGAGGCGGGCAGGCGCAGCAGCGACGGCCAGCCCAGCGCGACGAGGACCGCCAGGACCACGGCCGCGCCCACGAGGGGCAGGGGCCGGGGCTGGACGTAGGACGCGGCGGCGACGAGGGCCGCGAGCGCGGCGGTCGTCACGGCGCGGGTGGAGACGGACACGGCTCAGAGTTTTCCAGAGACTTACCGAGTTGCCTCAATCGCCGCCCGGGGCGCCGCCGTTCGGGCCAGTTCCCGGGCCTTCCGCCGGGCCTGAACGAGACGAGCAACACCCGCGTCATGCGAACGTCACGGGTCCTGACCAGCATGGTGGTGTCCAGGAAAAGGGCGTGTAACATGCACGCAACAAGCAACAGGGCAGACTTCCGCAGAGCCAGTTGGACGCGACGGGACGTCTCGCTTGAGCGAGACCCGAGCCAGGGACGGTAGCAGGACGCCGGTTCCGAGAGGAGGTGCGTCAATGGCAGAGCTGTTGATCCTCACGCCCGCCACCGGCGGGTCGGCCGAGGTACTGCCCGCACTGGGACTGCTGTCCCATCGGGTGCGGGTGCTCCCGATGGAGCCCTCCGCGCTGGTCGACGCGCCTGACGCGGACGTCGTGCTGCTGGATGCCCGCCGCGACCTCGTCGCGGCCCGCACCACGTGCCGCCTGCTGCACGCCACCGGCCTGACCGTGCCGCTGGTGCTGATCCTCACCGAGGGCGGCCTCACGGTCGTGACCCACGAGTGGGGCGCCGATGACCTCCTGCTGGAGTCCGCCTCGCCCGCCGAGGTCGAGGCCCGGCTGCGCCTGGTGGTCGAACGCTCCGCGCGCGGCCCGGCCGAGGAGTCGCAGCAGGAGATCTCCGCCGGCGAGCTCGCGATCGACGCCGGCGGGTACACCGCCCGGCTCCGCGGCCGCCCGATCGACCTGACCTACAAGGAGTTCGAGCTCCTCAAGTACCTGGTGCAGCACCCGGGCCGTGTGTTCACGCGGGCCCAGCTGCTGCAGGAGGTCTGGGGCTACGACTACTACGGGGGCACGCGCACCGTCGACGTCCACGTGCGGCGCCTGCGCGCCAAGCTGGGCCCCGAGCACGAGCAGCTCATCGGCACGGTGCGCAACGTCGGCTACCGGTTCGACCCGCCCAAGGAGCGTCCCGTAGAGGAAGCGCCGGCGCCGGAGCCGACCACCGCCCCGTCGTCCGACACGAAGCCGGCCGACGACCAGAACGGCGGCTCCGCCGGGAAGCGCGTGGCGCAGACCGGCCACTGAGCCGCGCGCGGGGTGCCGGGCAGACCGGGCACCGAGCGCGTAGGTTCGTACCTGTGACCGCACTCTCGGCCAGACCGGCCGTCCGCTCGGCAGCCACCAGCGACTACACGTGCGCCCTCGTCGAAGGGCCGTGGCGGCACGAGTTCGTCTCCTCGGGCGGTTCCCGCTTCCACGTGGCGACCGCGGGTCCGGAGAGCCGCTCCGCGCCCCTGGTGCTCCTGCTGCACGGCTACCCCCAGTTCTGGTGGTCCTGGCGGGCGCAGATTCCCGCCCTGGCGGACGCCGGCTACCGCGTCGCCGCGATGGACGTGCGTGGTGTGGGCGGCTCGGACAAGCCGCCGTCGGGCTACGGGCTGACGGCGCGGGCGGCGGACGTCGCCGGCGTGGTGCGCTCCCTCGGGCGCGAGAACGCGGTGGTCGTGGGGCACGGTACGGGCGGCACGCTCGCGTGGGCGGTCGCGGCGCTCCACCCCGGCACGACGTCGGCCGTCGCCGTCCTGGCCAGCCCGCACCCGGCCCGGGTGCGGCTGCGCAGCACCGCCGCGTTCACGCCCGCCGCGCTGCGCGAGCTGGCGTACCTCCAGGTCCCCACGCTGCCGGAGCGCGCCATGATCCAGGGTGACCTGGTGCGGCGCACCCTCGACCTGGGCGCGGCCGCCCCGCTGCCCGACGACGTGGTGGACCGGTACCGGGCGGTCATGCGCATCCCGTTCGCCGCCCACTCGGCCGCGGAGGCGCTGCGCTGGGTGGTCCGCTCGACGCCCCGGATGGACGGGCGCCGGTTCGGCGCCGCGCTGCGCCGTCCGCTGGACGTGCCCGCGCTGCAGCTCCAGGGCGCCCGGGACGGGTTCCTGCGGCACGAGCGCGCCGACGTGGACGCCATCGCGCTCGCGTCCGACCTGCGCTACGAGCTGCTGCCCGGGGCCGGCCACTTCCTCCCCGAGGAGGCACCGGACCGGGTGAACGAGATCCTGCTGGGCTGGCTCGCCCGGGTGGCCTGACTACTTCAGCGGCAGGCCCGCGAGCGGCGAACGCTCCGGCGCGGGACGCACCAGCTTCTCCGCCTTGTCGGGGTCGGTCTCGCCGGCGCCGTACGACGGGCACAGATGCGAGATGCTGCATGCCCCGCAGGCCGGGGTGCGCGCGAGGCAGACGCGCCGGCCGTGCCACACGAGGTGGTGGCTGAGCATGGTCCAGTCCTTCTTCGGGAAGAGCTCGCCCACCTCGGCCTCGACCTTGACCGGGTCCTCCTCGGTGGTCAGGCCCAGCCGACGCGAGACCCGCCCGAAGTGCGTGTCCACGGTGATGCCCGGCACGCCGAACGCGTTGCCGAGCACGACGTTCGCCGTCTTGCGCCCGACGCCGGGCAGCGTCACCAGGTCCTTCAGCCGCCCCGGGACCTCGCCGTCGAACCGCTCGACGAGCGCCTTGCCCAGGCCCATCACGGCCTTGGCCTTGGCCCGGAAGAAACCGAGCGGGCGCAGGATCTCCTCCAGCTCCGCCGGGTTCGCCTCCGCGTAGGCCTGCGCGTCCGGGTACATGACGAACAGCTCGGGCGTGGTCTGGTTGACGCGGACGTCGGTGGTCTGCGCGCTGAGCACGGTCGCGACCAGCAGCTCCAGCGGCGTCCGGAAGTCCAGCTCGGCCCGGGCGTCCGGGTAGGTCTCCGCGAGCACTCGGTTGATGCGCCGCGCCCGGCGCACCAGCGCCAGCCTGCTCTCCGGCGCGTCCTCGGGCTGGCGTTCGGGCTCGTGCTCGCTGACGGTCACGTCGCCACAGTAGCGACCGCCACTGACATCGACCCGGGATCGCCGCAATCGGGAACCTGGCGCGGGGTTGGCTCGTGTACCTAGGACGCGGAGTATGAGAAGGTCAAGGGCGCACCCGCCGTCCACCAGCCGAGCGGTCGCGACCCGATGCCCGCCCTACGGTCCGGGCAGCGCCCCGGACCCCACGACGGTCCACGTGAATCGAGGAAGAGTCACCATGCCGTACACGCACCACCTACGCGTCTACCCGTCCGCCGAGCCGCTCAAGCGCACCGACCAGCTCGCCTGGAAGCTCGCGGAGCTCGCCACCGACACGGTCGAGCCGACGGCCGAGGTCACCGACATGGTGATCAACCGCGTGATCGACAACGCCTCGGTGGCGGCGGCCAGCCTGACGCGTGGCCCCGCCGTCGCCGCCCGCTCGCAGGCGCAGGCGCACCCCTACACCCCGGGCTCCACGGTCTTCGGCCTGGCCCCCGAGGCCACCAGCAGCCCCGAGTGGGCCGCGTGGGCCAACGGCGTCGCCGTCCGCGAGCTCGACTTCCACGACACGTTCCTCGCCGCCGAGTACTCGCACCCGGGCGACAACATCCCGCCGATCCTGGCCGTGGCGCAGCACGCCGGCCGCTCGGGCCGGGACCTGGTGCGCGGCATCGTGACCGGCTACGAGATCCAGGTGGACCTGGTCCGCTCGATCAGCCTGCACAAGCACAAGATCGACCACGTGGCGCACCTCGGCCCGTCGGCCGCGGCCGGCATCGGCACGCTGCTGGGGCTGGACACCGAGACGGTGTTCCAGGCGATCGGCCAGGCCCTGCACACCACCACCGCCACGCGGCAGAGCCGCAAGGGCCAGATCTCCACCTGGAAGGCGCACGCGCCGGCCTTCGCGGGCAAGCTCGCGATCGAGGCCGTGGACCGCGCCATGCGCGGCCAGACCTCCCCCGAGCCCATCTACGAGGGCGAGGACGGCGTCGTCGCGTGGCTCCTGGACGGGCCGGGCGCCGCCTACGACGTGGTGCTCCCCGAGCCCGGCGAGGCGCGGACCGGCATCCTCGACACGTACACCAAGGAGCACTCCGCGGAGTACCAGGCGCAGGCGATCATCGACATGGCCCGCGCGCTGGGCAACGAGCGCCCCGAGCTGCGGGACCCCGCGAACGTCGCCTCGATCGTGCTGCACACCAGCCACCACACGCACTACGTCATCGGCTCGGGCGCGAACGACCCGCAGAAGTACGACCCGACGGCGTCGCGCGAGACGCTCGACCACTCGGTCCCGTACATCTTCACGGTCGCGCTGCAGGACGGCGGCTGGCACCACGTGGACTCCTACGCCCCCGAGCGCGCGCAGCGGCCGGACACGGTCGAGCTGTGGCGCAAGGTCACCACCGCCGAGGACCCGGAGTGGACGCGCCGCTACCACTCGACCGACCCCGCCGAGAAGGCGTTCGGCGGCCGCGTCGAGATCACGCTCACCTCGGGCGAGGTGGTCACGCGCGAGATCGCCGTCGCCGACGCCCACCCGCTGGGTGCCCGCCCGTTCGCCCGCGCGAACTACGTGGCCAAGTTCCGCACGCTGGCCGCGGGCATCCTGTCGGACGCCGAGATCGACCGGTTCCTCGACCTGGCCGAGCGCCTCCCCGAGCTCACCCCCGCCGAGGTCCGTGAGCTCACGATCGTCGCCGCCCCGGGCGTCCTGGACGCCGTCCCGGCCCCGACCGGCCTGTTCGAGCTGGGGCGCGCCTGATGCTCTACTCCCACCTCACCCCCGCGGCCAAGCGCCGGGCCTTCCGCGAGGCCCTCGCCGGGCCGGACATCCTGCGGCTCCCGGGCGCGTTCAACCCGCTGAGCGCCAAGCTGATCCAGGACAAGGGGTTCGACGGCGTCTACGTCTCGGGCGCCGTCCTGTCGGCCGACCTCGGCCTGCCCGACATCGGCCTCACGACGCTCACCGAGGTGGCCGGCCGGGCCGGCCAGATCGCCCGGGTCACCGACCTGCCCGTGCTCGCCGACGCCGACACCGGGTTCGGCGAGCCCATGAACGTGGCCCGCACGGTCCAGACCATGGAGGACGCCGGCGTGGCCGGCATCCACATCGAGGACCAGGTCAACCCCAAGCGCTGCGGCCACCTCGACGGCAAGGAGGTGGTCGGGCTCGGCGACGCCGTCCGGCGCATCCGGGCCGCCGCCGACGGCCGACGCGACCCCGACTTCCTCATCATGGCGCGCACCGACGTGCGCGGCACCGAGCCGGGCGAGCGCGGGCTGAGGCTCGCGATCGACCGCGCCAAGGCCCTGGCCGACGCCGGGGCGGACGCGATCTTCCCCGAGGCGATGAAGGACCTCGCCGAGTTCGAGGCCGTCGCCTCGGCCCTCGACGTGCCGGTGCTGGCGAACATGACGGAGTTCGGCAAGTCCGAGCTCTTCACGGCGAAGCAGCTGCACGACGCCGGGGCGCAGCTCGTGATCTATCCCGTCACCCTGCTGCGCATCGCGATGGGCGCCGCCGAACGGGCGCTGGACCAGATCTCGGCGTCGGGCACCCAGGCGGACCTGGTGCCGCAGATGCAGACCCGGGCGCGGCTCTACGAGCTGACCGACTACGCGGCCTACAACCACTTCGACTCGAACGTCTTCACCTACGAGCCCTGATCTCGAAACAAACCCTGACTTAGTCTCGACACGAAGGAGTGCGCATGACCGAGACCACGGAGATCCGCAAGGGTCTGGCCGGAGTCGTCGCCGACACGTCGGCGATCTCGAAGGTCAACCCCGACACGAACTCGCTGCTGTACCGGGGCTACCCGGTGCAGGAGCTGGCGGCGAAGAAGTCCTTCGAGGAGGTCGCCTACCTGCTGTGGCACGGCGAGCTGCCGACGCCCGCGCAGCTCACCGAGCAGACGGCGGTCGAGCGCGTGCACCGCGAGCTGCCGGACAACATCCGGGACGCGATCCTGGAGCTGCCCACCGACTGCCACCCCATGGACGTGTGCCGCACCGCGGTGTCGATCCTGGGCGCGCACGACCCGCAGGCCGAGGACTCCTCGGTCGAGGCGGAGCTCGCCAAGGCGCTGCGGCTGTGGGCGGTCCTGCCCGCCGTCGTCGCGCTGGACCAGCGCCGCCGGCGCGGCCAGGAGATCGTGCACCCGCGCGAGGACCTCGGCTACTCCGCCAACTTCCTGTGGATGACCTTCGGGGAGGAGGCCGAGCCCGCCGTCGTGCAGGCGTTCGAGGCCTCGATGGTGCTGTACGCCGAGCACTCGTTCAACGCGTCCACGTTCACCGCGCGCGTCATCACCTCGACGCTCGCCGACCTGCACTCGGCCGTCACGGGCGCCATCGGCGCCCTCAAGGGCCCGCTGCACGGCGGCGCGAACGAGGCCGTGCAGGCCACGTTCGAGGAGATCGGCTCGGCCGACCGGGCCGAGGCCTGGCTCGAGGACGCGCTGGCGCAGAAGAAGAAGATCATGGGGTTCGGTCACCGGGTCTACAAGAACGGCGACTCGCGCGTGCCGACCATGCGCGCCGTGCTCGGCGACCTCGCCGCGCACTACGGCGACACGGAGGTGATCGCCCTGTACGACACCCTCGAGAACGCCATGGTCAGCCGCAAGAACATCAAGCCGAACCTGGACTACCCCGCCGGGCCGGCGTACCACCTGATCGGGTTCGACACGAACATCTTCACGCCGTTGTTCGTGGCCTCCCGGATCACCGGGTGGACGGCGCACGTCATGGAGCAGCGGGCCGCCAACTCGCTCATCCGGCCCGTGTGCGAGTACGTGGGGCCGGAGCAGCGCGAGGTGCCCTGACAAGTTCCCAGGACGCCCGTTCCGAACTCCCAGGTGACACCCCTAGGATTTATGGACGGGCGTCCTACTTCGTGCTGGGCAAAGCCGACATCCCGCATGAGGCGGACGATCGCGTCGGGCTGCACGCCACGCGGACGCCACGAGAGACACCGATGACCCGGCAATCTCGTGACATTGAGGCAGACTGAGAGGTGGAAAAGACTGATGGACGAAAGTCCCCGACACGTGAGGACACCACTGGTGGACGACGAAGTCGTACTCTCTGCCCCCCTCTTCGCGGACATGGAAGGCGAGGAGACGCACGCGCTCTTCGAGTCCATGGTGCCCGTGGAGCTGGTCCGGGGTGACGTGCTCTTCCGCGAGGGCGAACCGGGCGACCGGCTCTATGTCATCGCGCAGGGCAAGATCAAGCTGGGCCGCCGGTCGAGCGACGGCCGCGAGAACCTGCTGTCGATCCTGGGCCCGGGCGAGATGTTCGGTGAGCTGTCCCTGTTCGACCCGGGTCCCCGCACGGCGTCCGCCTCGTCCGTCTCGGACTCCGTGGTCTACGAGCTGCGTCACGACTCGCTCGTGAAGTGGATCGCGGACCACCCGGGAGTCGCGACCCAGCTCCTGGGTGCCCTCGCGCGCCGGCTGCGTCGCACCAACGAGACGCTCGCCGACCTCGTGTTCTCCGACGTCCCCGGCCGCGTCGCCAAGGCGCTGCTGGACCTCTCGACCCGCTTCGGCGAGCCCAACGACGACGGCATCCGCGTCGCGCACGACCTCACGCAGGAGGAGCTGGCACAGCTCGTCGGCGCCTCGCGCGAGACCGTGAACAAGGCCCTGGCCGACTTCGCGACCCGCGGCTGGGTGCGCCGCGAGGGCCGCGCCGTCGTGCTGCTGGACCTCGACCGCCTGGAGCGCCGGGCCCGCTGACCCGTCCGCCGGGGTAGAACCGCTGGTTCTACCTCGGCGCCGCCGTCAGCGTCATCAGCGTCGCCTCCGGGCGGCACGCGAAGCGCACCTGGGCGTACGGCGACGTTCCGGCGCCCGCCGACACGTGCAGCCACGCCGAGTCCTCGCCGCCCTCGCGGTCGGGGCGCGGGCCGGGCCAGCCGTGCAGGCCGGACGCCCGGCCGCGGTCCAGGTCGCAGTTGGTCACCAGGGCGCCGTAGTACGGCACGCAGAGCTGCCCGCCGTGCGTGTGGCCCGCGATGATCGCGTCCACGCCGTCGTCCTTGAGCTGGTTCAGCACCCGCTGGTACGGGGCGTGCACGACGCCGAGGCGCAGCACCGCGTCCTCCTCGCCGGGCGCGCGGCCCGGCTCCGGCATGACGTCGAGGTCGAGGTGCGGGTCGTCCATGCCGACCAGCCCGATGGTGCGCCCGTCGCGCAGCTCCACGAGCCCGCGCCGGTTGTCCAGGTCCACCCAGCCGGCGTCGGTGAACGCCTTCCGGAGCGACTCGGTGGGCAGCGGAATCTTCTCGCCGCCCTCGGTGCGGGCGTCCGGCAGCAGGTACCGGGCGGGGTTCTTGAACGACGGCGCGTAGTAGTCGTTCGACCCCATGACGAACGCACCCGGCACGTCCATGAGCTGACCCAGGACGTCGAGCAGCGGGGCCAGCGACTGCTGGTGGCCGAAGTTGTCGCCCGTGTTGATCACCAGGTCGGGCTCGAGCGCGGCCAGCGACCGGACCCACGCCTGCTTGGTGCGCTGGCCCGGCGTCAGGTGCAGGTCGGCGACCTGCAGGATCCGGACGGGCCGCTGCCCCGGGGACAGCACCGGCACGGTCACCCGGCGCACGCGGAAGAGCTTGGTCTCCACGTGCGCGTAGGCGATACCCGCGACGGCGATGCCTCCGACGATCCCGAGGGCCTTGCCGACGTTACCCAGCGTCCCCATGCGGATCAGTCGTCTCCGCCCGGGCCGGGGCCGCCACCGCCGGGTCCACCGCCACCGGGTCCGGCCTCGCCACCGGCGTCGCCGCCACCGCCACCGCCGGCGCCGGTGTCGCCACCGTTGCCGCCGCCGGTGTCACCGTCGCCGCCCTTGTCCGAGCCCTCGTCGCCGTCGTTGCTCTCCTCCGTCTTCGGCGGGGTCGGAGCCTTGCCGACGAGGGCGGGGTCGGGAGCGGGGAACGCCGTCTTGGGCAGGTCGGCCATCGCCTGGTCCATGTACCGGCGCCACGTCGGCGCGGCGATCGTGCCGCCGTACATCGGGCCGGCCTTGGCCGAGGCGCCGTACCAGGACATCGACGGCAGGTAGACGTTCATGTGCGGCACGTTGCCGCTGGCCTCGCCCACCCAGACCGAGGTGGAGAGCTCGGGGGTGTAGCCGGTGAACCAGCTCTGCATCGCGTCGTTGGTCGTACCGGTCTTGCCCGCCACCGGACGACCGTCCGCGAGGCCCGGGGCGATGCCCCAGGCCGTGCCGAACGGGCTGGTCTGGAAGACCTTGGTCATGGCGTAGGCCACCGTGTTGGCGACCTCGGGCTCGAGCGTCTGCTTGCAGTCGGCCGACGGGACCGGGACGTCCTTGCCGTCGTGGTCCTTGACCTCCAGGATCGCGACCGGGTTGCAGTAGATGCCGCCCGAGGCGAACGTCGCGAAGGCCGACGCCTGGTTGATCGGCGTCGAGGCCTGCGTACCGAGCGTCATCGACGCCAGCACGTCGATGTCCGCCTGCTGGGGGTTGTCGATGGTCCGGAAGGTACCGGTGCCGTCGCGGGTCAGGCCCGACGTCATCGGCCGGAAGCCGGCGTCCCACGCCGTCTTCTGCACGTTGCACAGGTCGAGCTGCTGCGACATCCGGGCGTAGACCGTGTTCAGCGACTGGAAGGTGCCCTGGAGCACGCTCACCGTGCCGCTGGCGGCGCCGTCGACGTTGGACACGTTCCAGGGCTGGTGCGTGAAGGCGTGCACGCAGCCGTTGGCCTGGAACGACGTCTCGTAGGCGGAGAAGGCGTTGGCGCTGACGCGGTCCTGGAGCGTGCGGCCGCTGCGCAGCCACTCCGCCAGCACGAACGGCTTGAAGTTGGAGCCCACCTGGAAGCCGCGCGAGTTGCCGTGGTTGTAGTCGGCCGAGTAGTTCTGCGCCGTCGTGCGCGCCGCGGGTTCGGCCCGCGCGTCGTACGGCACGTTCTGCGCCATGGCCTTGATCTGCCCGGTGCCCGGCTCGACCGACGTGACGGCCGCCTCGAGGTCGTAGGCGTTGTCTGCCGGGACCGAGTCGTTGATCGTCTTCCAGGCCGCGGCCTGCATCTTGAGGTCCAGCGTGGTGACGATCCGCAGGCCGCCGCGGTACAGGAGGTCGTACCGGTCGTCCCTGGTCTCCCCGAACTCGGGGTTGGCCATGATCTCCTTGATCACGTAGTCGCAGAAGAACGCCGCGCCGCCCGCCGAGTCGCAGCCGACGTCGATGGGCTGCACGTCGAGCGTGTCCTCCAGCTTGGTCGCCATCGCCTCGTCGCGCTCGGCGGTGGAGATGTAGCCGAGCTGCCACATCTTGCCGATCACGAGGTTGCGGCGCACCGACGCGTCCTCGGGGTTGGCGACCGGGTCGAACTGGCTCGGCGCCTTGGTGATACCGGCGATCGTGGCCGCCTCGACGATCGAGAGGTCCTTGGCGGACTTGTCGAAGTAGTGCTGCGACGCCGTCTCGACGCCGTACACGCTCGTGCCGAACTGCGCGATGTTGAGGTAGCCCTGGAGGATGTCGTCCTTCGACATCTCCTTCTCGAGCGCGATCGCGAGCTTCGCCTCACGGAGCTTGCGGGTGAGCGAGTCCTCGCGGGCCTCCAGCACGCCGAAGGTGTCGCCGGCGCGGTCGGCCTCCTCGATCAGCACGTTCTTCACGTACTGCTGCGTCAGCGTCGACGCGCCCTGGGTGTCGCCGCCGCCGAAGTTCTGCACCGCGGCGCGGGAGATGCCCTCGGGGTCGACGCCGCCGTGGGTGTAGAAGCGCTCGTCCTCGATCGCGATGACGGCGTTCCTCATGTTGGCCGACACCTTGTCGAGCGGCACCACGATGCGGTTCTGCGCGTAGAACGTGGCCAGCTTCGTCTTGCCGTCGCTCGCGTAGATCTGCGACTGCTCCGACAGGGGCCCGGGCACCAGCTCGGCGGGCACCTCCTCGAACACCTCGACGCCGGTGTCGACCGCGGTGTCCATGCCGGACGCCAGCGGGATCACCAGCCCCGCCGCGATCACACCGCCTGCGCCGGCGGTGAGCACGAATGCGAGAAGAAGTCCGATGAGCTGAGCCGCGGGTATGGTCCGAGTGATCCGGCGCGGCTCGCGAGGGTTCGCCATGGCCATGCGCCCAGGTTACGGGGTGTCACTGACAGGGCGCGCCGAAAACCTCCCCGGCCGGTGTGCAGGTCTCGTGGGGAATCGCCGTCGCCGATCGCGGGCTAGCATCGTCGGCATGGCAACGAAGTGGGAGTACGCGACGATCCCCCTCCTCATTCACAACACCAAGGCGATCCTCGACCAATGGGGCTCGGACGGCTGGGAGCTCGTGCAGGTGGTCCCCGGACCCGACGGCACCGGTCTCGTCGCCTACCTGAAGCGCCCCACGGGCGGTGACGCATGAGCCACGAGCAGCGGCTCGCCGAGCTGGGCATCAAGCTCCCCGAGGTGGCGGCCCCGGTCGCGGCCTACGTGCCGGCCGTGCAGACCGGCCGCTACGTCTACACGTCCGGCCAGCTGCCGTTCGCCGAGGGTGCGCTCCAGGCCACCGGCAAGGTCGGCGAGGGCGAGGGCCTGGTCTCCCCCGAGGACGCCGCCCGCTACGCCCGCACCTGCGCGCTCAACGCGCTGGCCGCCGTCCGGTCGGTCACGGGCTCGCTCGACTCGATCTCCCGGATCGTCAAGGTGGTCGGCTTCGTCGCGAGCGACCCGTCCTTCACTGGCCAGCCCGGCGTGATCAACGGGGCCTCGAACGTGCTCGGCGAGATCTTCGGCGACGCCGGCCTGCACGCCCGCTCCGCCGTCGGCGTGGCAGTCCTCCCGCTGGACTCGCCGGTCGAGGTGGAGCTCGTGGTCGAGCTCGCGTAACGCTCTCGCAGCGGCCCGGAACGGGCGTGACCGGAGCCACTACGGATTCGGTTTCCGTTCCGGGCCATGCGTCGGCTATTCTGAGCAGGCTTCCGCGGAAGGGCTTCGTGCCTGATGCGCGGTCGACTCCATCGGGGTGTGGCGCAGCTTGGTAGCGCGCTTCGTTCGGGACGAAGAGGTCGCAGGTTCAAATCCTGTCACCCCGACCATGTGAGAGGCCCTCCGGCCAGCAGAAATGCTGAGCCGGGGGGCCTTTCTCGTTGCGCAGGCGCGGTTGCGCCGGGCAAGTGCGCTGGGCACGGGAGCCGGCCCGGAACTGGTGCCCCCATCCAGCTCGGGTGCAAGACTGATCGCCTACCCCAAGCCCGGGAGCCCGAGCCCAGGAGGAGTCCTATGAACCCGCACGTTCTGGTCGGTGGTGGACTGACGACGGCCCGCGCGGCGGAGGCGCTGCGCAAGGAGGGATACCGCGGCGATCTCGTAGTCGTCACCAGCGAACCCCATCATCCGTACGAGCGCCCGCCGCTGAGCAAGGACTACCTGCGCGGCGAGGCGGAGCGCGACGCCGTCTTCCCGCTGGACGAGACCTGGTACCGCGAGCACGAGGTCACCGTCCGGACCAACGAGACCGTGGTCGGGCTGAACCCCGACGAGCACACGCTGACCCTGTCCGACGGCACGACGCTCCCCTTCGCCAAGCTGCTCCTCGCGCCCGGGTCGACGCCGCGGCCGCTCGACGTCACGGGCACCGATCTCGCGGGCGTGCACTACCTGCGCACGATCGACGACTCCGACCGCATCTCCAGCATGCTGCTCGAGGCCTCGCTGGAGGGCGTGGGCCGGGTCGCCGTCGTCGGCGACGGCTGGATCGGGCTCGAGGTCGCGGCGTCGGCCCGGACCCTCGGGCTGGACGTCACGGTCGTGGGCCGCGGGACGCATCCCCTGGGCCGCGTCCTGGGACCGGAGATGGGCGACTTCTACGCCGGGGTCCACGTCGAGCACGGCGTGCGCCTGCTGCGTCGGACGTCGGTCTCGGGGTTCCAGGGCGCGGAAGGCCGGGTCACCGGCGTCGACCTGTCGGACGGGACGCGCATCGGCGCCGACGTCGTCGTCATCGGCGTCGGCGCGACCCCGAACATCGGGCTCGCCGACGTCGCCGGCCTGGACCTGCGGGCCGCCTCGGAGGGCGGCGGCATCGTGGTCGACGGCACGCTCGCGACCTCGCACCCGGACATCTTCGCCGCGGGCGACGTGGCCAGCATCCCCTCGCCGCACTACGGGCGACCGCTGCGGGTGGAGCACTGGGCCACGGCGCAGCGGACCGGCGCGCACGCCGGCCGGGCGATGCTCGGCGCCGCCGACCCGTTCGACCGGCTGCCGTACTTCTACAGCGACCAGTACGACGTCGGCATGGAATACACCGGCTGGGTGGACGTGCCCGGCGGGTACGACGACGTGGTGGTCTCCGGCGACCTGGGCGCCCGCGAGTTCGTGGCGTTCTGGCTGCTCGACGGGCAGGTCGTGGCCGGGATGGCCGTGAACGTGTGGGAACAGATGGACCGTGTGGAGGAACTGATCAGGTCTCGGAGGAAGGTTCCGCGCGAGGAGCTGGACGCCTTCGTGAGCTGAGGCGCGGTGGGACGATCGCGGGGTGCCGCCACTCCGCCGGGTCCTGCTGCTCGCCACCGCGTCCGCGCTCGTCCTCGCCGGGTGCACCCCCGGGCCGCCGGACGAGATCGAGTCGGCCGCGGAGGCGGTGCGCGCTCTCCCCGGCGTCGCCGACGTGGCCGTGACCAGGACGTTCGGGCCTGAGCCCGTCCAGGGCAACTTCGGGCAGCGGAGCGAGACGAGGCCGAGCACCGTGCGCGTCGAGGTAGTCCTGGCGGGGGCTCTCGACCCGGGAGAGGCGGGCGAGGCCGCCGGCTCGGCCCACCGGCTCCTGTCGAGTGCGGCGAGGGACGTGGACGAACGCGAGAACGTCACCGTGGCGTCGGACTTCGTCGGGTCCGGACTCCGTGTCGGTGCCGGCCCGGACACCGCGGCCGACGCCGTGGTCGACGCCGTCGAGGACGGTTACGACCTGCTCGCGGCAGGAGCCACGACCGTCGGCCTCGCGCTGGGCGAGGGCAACGGCTCCGACCCGATCGCCGCGACCGCGCACGTGGCCGCGGCCGCTCCGAGCGACCTGGTCGACGTCGCCGAGGCGGCCGACGAGCTGGACCGCCGGGCCGAGCTGGAGGCCCCCGGCGTCCGCTACCGGTCCGCGGGCAGAGTGCCCGACGTCGACACGGTCCGGCTGCTGGTCGCAGCGGCCGGCCGGCCGGGTGTCCAGGACGCCACCTACCTCGCCCAGGAACGACGGATCACGCTCCAGACCGATGCCGAGTCGGGCGCCCAGAGCCTTGCTGACCTGCGACGTTGGCTCGAGGCGCAGGACTTCGCCACGGCGGACGCCCCGTTGGCCTACACCGTCCTGGACGCCGGGTACGCCGAGACGACCGGCTGGGTGTCCGGCGCGGAGCCCGCTCCGTCGTCCCCCGAGCCGGCCGGGGGCGCGACCCCCTGGCCCGACGACGCCGCCGCCCCCGACTGCACGGGGCCGGACCTGGACGTCACGCTCGGCGTCGTCGACTCGGCGGCGGGCACGCGGGGTGTCTCGGTCCGGGCCCGCAACGTGTCGGGCCGGCCGTGCGCCGTCCAGGGCGTACCCGACCTCGTCTTCGAGAACACGGCCGGGCAGCCCCAACAGGACGTCACGGTCCAGCCGGCCGAGCCCGGCCTGGTGCCCGCCCGCGTGGTGGTGCCCGACGGCGAGGCCGTGCTCGCCCTGCTGCTCTGGCACACCATGTCGACGGCCAACGACCCGGACACCACCACGACGGTCCAGGTCACCCCGATCCCGGGCGCCGACCCGGTGCCGCTCGACGCGACGACGGACGGGACACCGGCGACGGGGCTCGACGTCCTCGACGGCGCGGAGGTCCGCGTCGGCCCCTGGACGCGGGGCGACTAGCGCCCTCAGGCCTCGCACGCCTCCTGCAGCGCACGGTCGAGCCGGGCGGCCGTGGGCTCGCCCCCACCCACGGCGATCGTTCCTCGCAGCGGCATGGGGAGCTCACGCTCCACGCCGAGCACGCGGACGGCGAGCTCCGCGGTGTCGTACATCATCCAACCGTCGGCAGTCGGGAGGTCGCCCTGCGGATCGACGATCCACATGGTCGCCTCACGGTCGGGCGGGATGATTACGTGGTCGGAGGTCAGCGAGCGGTCCGGTGCGCCGTCCGCGACATCCTGCAGGGGCAGGTAGTCGTCAAGGAAGTCCTCGGCCATCGGCTCGAACCGGAACACGTCGGGATTCGTGCTGATCACCGTGACCGGCCACCGGGAAGCGTTCCGCACCGACTGCACCAGCACCACGTCCTCGTCGGTACCGAACATCGCCCACAGGTCTTCCCCGGGAACGCAGTCGGGGAGCGTCGCACCGGCCCCACTGTTGCTCCACGAACCCGTCTCCACCACGGCCGTCCGAGCCGCGACCTGCCAAGCCGCGACCCCAGCGACCAGAGCCAGCGCCACGCAGGCACCCACGATCCGGACGACCCGCCGCCCGCGGGGCCGCTCGCCCTGCACGGGCTCCGCCGATTCCACCGCTGCGCCGCTGGTCATGGCCGGACAGTAGGGCCGGACCGCACCGGCAGTCCACGAAAACGCCCTCAGGCGCGGCACGCCTCCTGCAACGCCGCACCGAGCTGGTCGCCGTCCTTGCCACCGCCGACGTAGAGCGTGCCGGGAAGCTGGACCGAGGACTCGCGCTCCACACCGAGCGTCCGCAGCGTCACGGGCACCTCGCTGAACTCGTACCAGACAGTGGTGGAGTCCTGGATGCTGTGGCGCTGCGGGTCCACGATCCACATCGTGACCTCACCCCCCGGCGGGAGGACGACCTGGCCGGAGGCATCGGCGGGTGGGGCGCCGTCGGCGGACGAGACGCCCGCCGGACCGTCGCTCGGCACCTCGAACCGGTAGACCTCCGGGTCGGAGCTGGTCACCGTGACCGGCCACCGTGACGGGTTGCGCACCGTCTGCCCCACGAGCACGTCGTCGGTGGTGCCGTACACGGCGAGGGCCATCCGGGGCAGACAGTCCGGGAACTCCATGCCTCCGCTCAGGGTGGCGCCCTCCGCCACGATCCGAGTGCTGCGGGCCGCGTACTGCCAGACGCCGGTGCCGGCGACCAACCCCACGACCACGACGGCCGCGCCCACGATCCAGGCGGTCCGACGGGACCGCCGCCGTCCCGATGCTCCGACAACCTCGACCCCACCCGTGTCCACCATCCGCACAGGATAGGGGCGGAAGCACGGAGCCGGCCGGGCGACAGGCCCGGCCGGCTCCGAAAAGAGATCAGGTCAGCCGCGCCGCTCGCGGACCGCCTTGGCGAGGTCGCGGAGCAGGTCCTCCGTGGTGTCCCAGTCCATGCACTTGTCGGTGACGGACTGGCCGTACGTGAGCTCCGACAGCGGGCCCGGCTGCTGCGCGCCGGCCTCGATGAAGCTCTCCATCATCAGGCCCGTGATGCCGTGCTCGCCGTCGGCGATGCGGTTGGCGATCTCGTGCACGACGCCCGCCTGGCGCACGTGGTCCTTGCCCGAGTTGCCGTGGCTCGCGTCGACGATCACGCCGTTCTCGACGGCGCCGCCGAGCCCGGAGGTACGCGCCACGCGCAGGGCGGCGGCGACGTCCTCGGCCGAGTAGTTGGGGCCCGACCGACCGCCACGCAGGATCACGTGGCAGTCCGGGTTGCCCGTCGTCTCGACGGCGGCGGCACGGCCCTCGGCGTCGGCGCCGAAGAAGGTGTGCTCGCTCGCGGCGGTGATGCAGCCGTCCACGGCGATCTGGACGTCGCCGTCGGTCGCGTTCTTGAAGCCGACGGGCATCGACAGGCCCGAGGCGAGCTGCCGGTGCACCTGCGACTCCACGTTGCGCGCGCCGATGGCGCCCCAGGTCACGGCGTCGGCGATGTACTGCGGGCTGGTGGGCTCCAGGAACTCGGCCCCGGCGGGCACTCCGGCGTCGAGGACGCCGAGCAGCACCTCGCGGGCCAGGTTCAGGCCGTGCCGCACGTCGTGCGAGCCGTCCAGGTGCGGGTCGTTGATGAGGCCCTTCCAGCCCACCGTGGTACGCGGCTTCTCGAAGTACACCCGCATCACGACGACGAGGTCGTCGGACAGCTCGCGCCGGAGCGCGGCGAGCCGGGCGGCGTAGTCGAGCGCGGCCACCGGGTCGTGCACCGAGCACGGGCCGACGATCGTCAGCAGCCGGTCGTCCTCGCCGGTCAGCACGTCGCGCACCTCACGGCGGGACGTCGTGACGAGGTCGCTGCGGGCGGTGCCGAGCGGCATCGCCTCCAGCAGGCTCCGCGGGGCGGGCAGCGGGTCGAGAGCGCGGATGCGCAGGTCGGAGGTGCGGGTACCGAGGTCGGTGGTCGCCTCGGTGCTGGGTTCCGCGGGGGTGATGCTCATCGGGATCGGGGCTCCTGGTTGGAGGGGTCTGGTTCGAGGAACCGGACGGCCCGCCACCGACTCCTGGTCCGGAGCGGCCCGTCTCGGTAAAGACGAAGGGCCTGGACGCGATCAGCGTCCCAGGCCCTGGCTCCGGGTGGAAGGTTGGTCAGGCGTACGCCCGCCGAGCTCCACCAGGAGCCGACGTAAAGCGCCAATACCAACGGATGTCCACGGCCAAAACGGTAGCCCCACCCCCGGCGACTGTCTACCGGATCCCAGGATGCGGTCGATCACACCCGGGCGTAGCGCTCCACGAACGCGCGCAGCACGCGGAGCGGCTCGGTGACCGATACCGCGAGGCAGCGCTCCCGCACCGCCTCCGCCTCCTCGGGCGGGAAGTAGCCGTAGTCGCGGTAGACCGCGATCCGCTGGTCGATGCCCGGGCCGTCGAGCTCGGGGTGGAACTGCGTGGCGTACAGGTTCTGCTTGACCCGGAACATCTGGACCGGGCAGCCGGCCGACGACGCGAGCAGCACCGCGTGGTCGGGCAGCTTGCGCACCGCCTCCTTGTGGCCGACGTACGCCGCGAAGGACTGCGGGAGCCCGGCCAGCAGCGGGTCGTCCGCCGCGTCCGGGGTGAGCTCGATGGTCACGGGCCCCACCGGCTCGGCGTAGGTCGCGTCGATCACCGCGCCCTGGTGCGCCCCGAGCGTGCCGACGCCGTAGCAGGCGCCCAGGAACGGGAAGTCGCGCGCCACGACCTCGTCGAGCAGCCCGGACAGCTCGGCCTCGACCCGCCGCTGCGCGGGACCCTTCGTCTCCTCGGGGTCCGAGGAGTTGAAGGGTCCCCCGCCAACGAGGACGCCCGAGTAGTCGTCCAGGTCGATCGGCGGCAGCGGCTCGCGCTCGAGGCGGACCCGGTGCAGCTGCTCCGGTTCGAGGCCTCCGTACCGGAGGAACGCCTCGTGCTCACCGTCTGCGGCGAGGTCCTCCGCACGCGTCGCGAGCAGCAGAAACGGCTTCATGACACGAGCGTAGGGGACCCCTGACCAGGGGTCACGTCCAGCGGAAGAGCTTGACGCCGAGGGGGAAGAGCACCACGGTCCAGCCGACCAGGACGAGCACCTGGGCGAGCGGGAAGCCGTCCGTCCCGAACCAGCCGACGGTGAGCCCCTGGGCCGCGGCGCCGAGCGGCAGGTAGAGGCCGATCGTCTCCATCCAGTCCGGCATGACGGACAGCGGGACCCACACCCCGGAGAACATCAGGGACGGGAAGTAGAGCAGCATGCCCAGCCCGGACGCCGTCGCGCCCTTCTCGGCCCGCGCCGCGACGAGCAGCCCGAGCGAGAACATGGCGGTCGTCGACAGCACCAGGACGAGCAGCACCGTCAGCGGGTCGGCCGCGAACGGGACCCCCAGCACGACCATGCTGCCGACGACGGCCGCGCTCGTGGACACGATGAGTGCCAGCACGTTGATCACCAGGTGCGCGCCGATCAGGTTCTGCGGCGGCATCGGGGTGGTCGACAGGCGCTTGAGGATGCCCTTCTCGCGGAAGGTCGCGAACTGCACCGGCATGGTGGTCAGCGCGATGGTCCCCACCGCGAGCGCGATGATGGTGGGCAGGTAGCTGGTGACGCCCGGCGCCTCGTTCCAGGGCGGCGGCGCGTCGGTCATCGGCTTCGAGAAGTCGGGGATGGCCAGCCCGAGGCCGAGCAGCAGCAGGCTGGGGAAGACGAGCGCGAAGAAGACGCCGGTCGGCTCCCGCAGCCACACCCTGAGCTCGGTCGCGAACAGCGTGCCGAAGCCCCTGGCCCGCAGGCCCCGCGGGACGACGGCGGTCTGGACGGCGGTCATGCCGCCACCTCCTCGTTCTCCTCTGCCCGGTACGCACGACCGGTGACCTGCACGAACACGTCCTCCAGGGTGCGTTCGACGGTCCGCACGTCGTCCGGGACGACATCGGCGGCCGCGAGCGCCTGCACGACGGCGAACAGCACCTTGCGGGTGCCGGTCACCTCGATCTCGTCCCCGGCGGGGACGACGCCGGCGACGTCGGCGTCCCGCTCGGAGAGGGCGGTGAGCAGCAGGGCCGCGCGGTCGCGGGCGGCGTCGTCCGCGAACCGGAGCCGGACGCCGCGGTGGCCCTCGAGCCCCTCGATGAGGGCGGCCGGGGTGCCCTCGGCGACGACGCGGCCGGCGTCGATCACGACGAGCCGGTCGCAGAGCCGCTCGGCCTCGTCCATGAAGTGGGTGACGAGCAGCACGGTCACGCCGGAGTCGCGCACGCGTTCGACGAGGTCCCAGGTGGCGCGCCGGGCGGCGGGGTCGAGACCGGTGGTGAGCTCGTCGAGGATGGCGACCTGGGGCCTGCCCACGAGGGCCAGGGCGATGGAGAGCCGCTGCTTCTGCCCGCCGGACAGCTTGCCGAACTGCTGGTCGCGCTGCGCGGTCAGGTCGAGCAGATCGAGGAGCTCCGCGGAGTCCGCGCGCTGTGGGTAGAAGGAGCCGAAGACGTCGAGCGCCTCGCCGACGGTGATCTTGTCGTGCAGGGCGGCCTCCTGGAGCTGCACGCCCACGTGCTCGCGTACCGCGGCCGGGTCGGCCTGGGGGTCGTGGCCGAGGATCCGGACGGTTCCGCCGTCGGCGTGCCGCAGCCCGGCGACGCACTCGACGGTGGTGGTCTTGCCGGCGCCGTTGGGGCCGAGGATCCCGAAGATCTCGCCGCGGGCGACCTGGAAGGACACGTCGGCGACGGCGGTCTTGGGGGCGGCGCCGCGACCGGCGCCGGGATAGGCCTTTCTGAGGTGGCTGACTTCGACGACTGGGGACGTCATGGTCACACTCTTTCTGGGTCGGGTCGGGTCGGGTCCGGTCGGGTCGGGCGGGTTCGGATCGGGTCGGTTCAGGCGGCGCGCACGGGCGCCGTGCGCAACAGGGCGCGGAGCACGACGGCGGCGATGACGGCGGCGAGCGCCGCCCCGCCGAGTCCGATCAGCAGCGTCGCGAGGCCCTCGGACGGGGGCACCTCCGCGTGCTCGATGTCGGGCACGAACTGGATGTTGGCGATCGTGCCGATCACGCCGCTGCGGGTCGCGAGGTCGGCGAGCACGGCGGGCAGGGCCAGCGGGACGATCAGGAGCGTCCCCCAGGCGCCGGTGTGCGTGAAGCCGAGGCCGATGCACGCGCCGACGAGGATGTAGGTGGTGAGCACGAGGGCCTCGGCGACCGTGCTGCCGAGCACCGTGAGGGGCGAGTCGAAGGGCAGTGCCCCGAGCCGGCGCCAGGTCATCCCGAGCGACGTGCTGAGCAGGCGCTCGCCCAGCAGGGCGAGGGTGGTCACGACGCCGAAGCCCGCGCCGACGACGACGGCGCCGCGCACCACGCCCTCGGCCAGGGACCGGCGGCTGCCGCCGGCGGCCACGTGCAGCGTGAGGATGCCGGAGGACGCGAGGACGCCGAGCGCGATCATCGGCCAGCGGGCGGCGCCGAGGGTCACGTCGAGCGCGCTGATCTCCAGGTCGTTGCCGGCCAGGGCGTTGCCGACGGTGAGCCCGACGGCGTAGAGCGCGTAGACGCCCCAGAACCAGATCCCGACGGTGACGCCGGATCCGCGGAGCCGCCGGGCCACGGCCGCGACGCCGCGCAGGTGCCCGGCCCGGGTCAGCTCGTTGCGGCTCATCGTGCTCTCCTCGATGGTCGGTGTTGTCATGGTCGTGCCCCTCAGACGGAAGGTCGCAGCGGGACGGAGCGCAGCGGCGTGCCGAACAGCCAGGCCGCCAGCGCGACGGCGACCGCGCCGCCCGCCAGGCCGAGCAGCACGCCGGCCCCGCCGTCGGGCAGGTTCTGCGGGCCCGCGATCAGGGCGGTGACGCCCGTGTGCGTGGCCAGGTCGACGAGCGCCGCCGGGACGAGCGCGGCGAGGACGTAGAGCGAGCCCCGCACCCCGCCGAGGCGGTAGTAGCCGGCCGAGATCGCGGCGCCCACCAGGTAGTACGTGGCCGCGACGAGCGACTCGGCGACGAACGTCAGGGCGATGCCCCCGTAGCCGTCGACCGGCAGCCCGAACTCACGTGCCCAGGTCAGGTCCAGTGCGGCGAACAGCGCGCGCTCGGCGACCAGGTAGAGCGCGGTCACCGCCCCGATCAGCAGCCCGCTGACGAGGGCGCCCTGGAGGGTCCCGGTCGTCATGGACCTGCGCGTGCCGCCGGCGGCGACGTGCAGCCGGAGGTACGCGGCGGGGACGATGATGCCGAGCACCAGCACGAACCAGCGGGACGAGCCGCCCATCTGGGCGTCGACGATGCCCTGGTCCAGGTCCCCGCCGTACCGGGCGTTACCCAGGATGACCGCGAGGGCCACGACGGCGAAGATCGCCCAGTACCACCCGCCGATCGTGCTGACGACGCGCAGGGTCATGCCGGCCGCGCGGCGGGCGCCGCGCCGCTCGGCCTCGCGGACCAGCGTGTCCCGCCCGGGGCTCGTCACGGCCGACGTGGTGGCGCTCATGATCGCCCCGGGCCGGTCAGGCGGACGAAGAGGTCCTGCACCGGGACGGAACCGACCTCGACGCCCGCACCGCGGGCGGCGGCCAGCTCGTCGTCGTCCAGCGCGCCCTCCAGCGTGACCTGCACGGTCGCGCCGAGCTGCTGACGGTGCAGCACCCGGCGCTCCCCCGCGACCCGCTCGACGGCGTCCTTGGAGCCCGTGAGGCTGAACCCGCGCGCCCGCATCTGGTCGGCGGGCTCGGCCAGTAGCACCCGGCCCCGGTCGATGACCACGACGTCCTCGAACAGCCGCTCGACCTCCTCGACCAGGTGGCTGGACAGGAGGATCGTGCGCGGGTGCTCGGCGTAGTCGGCGAGGAGCTCGTCGTAGAACGCGTACCGCGTGGGCGCGTCCATGCCGAGGTACACCTCGTCGAAGATGGTCAGCGGCGCGCGCGTGGCCAGGCCGATCGTGGCGCCGACCGCCGAGCGCTTGCCGCGCGACAGGGCCGACGGGTGCTTGCGGACGTCTACCTCGAACAGGTCGAGGAGGCGTTCCGCCGTCTCCGCGCTCCAGTCCGGCCGCATGTCGGCGTAGTACTTGAGCGAGGTGGAGACCTTCTCGTCGGTCATCAGGTCGCCGCTCTCGCGGACGAGCTGCGTGCCGGAGGTGATCCACGGGTTCTCCCACGGGTCCTCCTCCTCGCCCTCCGGCCCGACGCGGACGGTGCCGCTGGTGGGGCGGGTGAACGCCGCCAGCAGCGAGAGCATCGTCGTCTTGCCGGCGCCGTTGCGGCCGAGCACGCCGGTGATGACCCCGGGGCGGATCGCGAGCGTGGCGCCGTCGAGCGCCGTGCTGGCCTCGTCCCGGATCAGGGTGCCGTTCTGCAGCACCCGGTGGCTCCTGCCGAAGTGGACGACGACGTCGTCCAGGCGGGCACCGAACGGTGCGGTGGTCGTCATGACTCCTCCGTCTGTCGCTTGCCGGCGCCCAGGACGTAGGCGACGACGTCTTCGGTCGGGATGCCGAGGATGTCCGCCTGCTGGAGCGCAGGGGCCAGGACCTCCTCGAAGTAGCGCTTGCGATGGTCCGCGAGCAGGCGCTCCCTGGCCTGGGGCGCGACGAACATTCCGAGGCCACGGCGCTTGTAGAGCACGCCCTCCTCGACCAGACCGGCGAACGCCTTCTGGGCGGTGGCCGGGTTGATGCGGAACGTCGTCGCGAACTGTGTGGTGGACATGACCTGTTCCTCCTCCTTCAGCTCACCGGCGAGTACCTGCGCGCGGATCATCTGCGCGATCTGGATGTAGATCGGCTCGGGCCCGTCGAACACCGGCTCACCCCCTCCGTTGGTTCATTACTTGACTAATGAACCATAGATGCAGGAGTCGGCGCAAGCATCTCGGGGAAACTCGTGCGAAGAAGATTCGTACGAAGACAGAGAGGGGCGGGACGGACAAGTAGTCCGTCCCGCCCCTCGGCGGCGCTGCGGCGGGCTCTACGTGTCGGCCGCCTCCGCGGCATCGAGCACCGCGAGCTCCGCCAGGTCGTTCGCGATGAGCTCCGCGATCTGGATGGTGTTCAGGGCCGCCCCCTTGCGGAGGTTGTCGTTGCTGACGAACAGGACGAGGCCGCGGCCGTCCGGCACGGACTGGTCCTGCCGGATCCGGCCCACCAGGGACGGGTCGACGCCGGCCGCCGCGAGCGGCGTCGGGACGTCGGCGAGCTGGACGCCCGGGGCGTCGGCCAGCAGCTTGCGGGCCTCGTCCGGGGTGATGGGCCGGGCGAACTCGGCGTGGACCGACAGCGAGTGCCCCGTGAACACGGGCACGCGCACGCAGGTGCCGGCGACGGCCAGGTCGGGCAGGCCCAGGATCTTGCGGGACTCGTTGCGGAGCTTCTGCTCCTCGTCGGTCTCGCCCGAGCCGCCGTCGACCAGGTTGCCGGCCAGCGGCAGCACGTTGAACGCGATCGGCGCCGCGTAGATCGTGGGGTCGGGCAGGTCGACGGACCCGCCGTCGTGCACCAGCCCCTCGATCTCCTGCCCGACGGCGGCCCGCACCTGCCCGGCGAGCTCGGCCACGCCGGCCAGCCCGGAGCCGGACACGGCCTGGTACGTCGCGACGCGCAGCCGCTCCAGCCCGGCCGCCTGCGCCAGGGGCGAGAGCACCGGCATCGCGGCCATCGTGGTGCAGTTCGGATTGGCCACGATGCCCTTGACGGCGTCCCCGATCGCGTCGGGGTTCACCTCGGAGACCACCAGCGGCACCTCGGGGTCGCGCCGCCAGGCCGACGAGTTGTCGACCACCAGCGCGCCCGCGTCCGCGAACCGCGGCGCGTGCTCGCGCGACGTCCCGCCGCCGGCGGAGAAGAGCGCGATGTCGATGTCGGCGAGATCCTCGGTCGACGTCGCGGCGACGTCCTCGACGGGCACGTCCACGCCCGCGAACGGGAGGGTGGTGCCCGCCGAGCGGGCCGAGGCGAAGAACCGGATCGCCGCCACGGGGAACTCCCGCTCCTCCAGCAGGCGGCGCATGACGGCGCCCACCTGGCCGGTGGCGCCGACGACAGCGACGTTGACGCCCTGATCGGAGATGGCAACCATGTCAGCGCCCCGTTCCCGCGTAGACGACGGCCTCGCCGTCGGACGCGTCGAGCTCGAACGCGGTGTGCACAGCGCGCACCGCGTCGTCCAGCGAGTCCGCGCGGGTCACCACGGAGATCCGGATCTCCGAGGTGGAGATCATCTCGATGTTGATGCCCGCGTCGCGCAGCGCGCCGAACAGCCGCGCCGAGACGCCCGGGTGCGACTTCATGCCGGCGCCCACGAGCGACAGCTTGCCGATCTGGTCGTCGAACTGCAGCGAGTCGAAGGCCAGCTCGCCCTGCACGGCGGTCAGCGCGGCCATGGTGGCGGGGCCGTCGCCGTCGGGCAGCGTGAACGAGATGTCGGTCAGGCCCGTGGCCGCGGCCGACACGTTCTGCACGATCATGTCGATGTTGGCGCCGGCGCCGGCGACCACCTCGAAGATGCGGGCGGCCATGCCGGGCACGTCCGGCACACCGATCACGGTGATCTTGGACTCGGAGCGGTCGTGCGCGACACCGGAGATGATCGGGGCTTCCATGGCGTTCTCCTTCGACTTCTCGGCCGCGACCACGCGCGTGCCGTCGTGGGCGCTGAACGAGCTGCGCACGTGCACCGGCACGCCGTAGCGACGCGCGTACTCCACGCTGCGCAGCGCCAGCACCTTGGCGCCGCAGGCTGCGAGCTCCAGCATCTCCTCGTAGGAGACCTGGTCGATCTTCCGGGCGGCGGGGACGATGCGCGGGTCGGCCGTGAACACGCCGTCCACGTCGGTGTAGATCTCGCAGACGTCGGCGTTCAGGCCGGCGGCGAGCGCCACCGCGGTGGTGTCGGAGCCGCCGCGGCCGAGGGTGGTGACGTCGTTCGTCGCCTGCGTGACGCCCTGGAAGCCGGCCACGATCGCGACCTGGCCCCGGTTCAGGGTCTCGCGGATGCGGTGCGGCACGACGTCGACGATCCGCGCCCGCCCGTGCACGGCGTCCGTGATGACGCCGGCCTGCTGGCCCGTGTAGGACTTGGCCTTCACGCCCAGGTTGGTGATCGCCATCGCGAGCAGCGACATGGAGATGCGCTCGCCCGCGGTGAGGAGGATGTCGAGCTCGCGCTGGGGCGGGAGCGGGGTGATCTGCTGGGCGAGGTCGAGGAGCTCGTCGGTGGTGTCGCCCATGGCGCTCACCACCACGACCACGTCGTTGCCCGCTCGCTTCGCCTCGGCGATCCGCTTCGCGACGCGCTTCACGCTGCGCGCGTCCCCGACCGAGGATCCGCCGTACTTCTGCACGACAAGTGCCATGCGCCTGCCTTCCGTTGCCGGCCTCCGTCTGTCTCAACGGCCCGCCGGGTGGTTGGGTTTGCGGATCGATGGTACGACGGCGGGCATCTCGGACGCCGTGCCGGTTCACCGTGCGGGACGGCGCCGTCCTAGCCTGCGAAGACGTCCCAGGCGAGGCGGGCGATCAGAGCCCCCACCACCACGACGAAGATCACGCGGACGAACTTCGAGCCCTTCGCCACCGCCATCCGGGCGCCGACGTAGGCGCCGATGATGTTGGCCACGCCCATCCCCAGGCCGAGGGCCCAGATCACGGCGCCGCTCGGGACGAAGAAGAGCAGCGCACCCAGGTTGGTCGCGAAGTTCACGATCTTGGCGATGGCCGACGCCGGGAGGAACGAGTACCCGAGGAAGCTCACCAGGCTGATCACCAGGAACGTGCCGGTGCCGGGGCCGAGCAGCCCGTCGTACGCGCCGATCAGCAGGCCGATCAGGGCCGCGATGCGCCGGTGCCCGTTGCCGACCCACTTCAGGTCGTCGTGCTGCCCGACGTTCGGCTTGAGCAGGGTCCAGGCCAGCACGCCGACGAGCACCACGAGGATGATCGGCTTGAAGAGCTGGGCGGGGATGTGCGACGCCCCGACCGCGCCGCCGAACGCGCCCACCAGGGCCGCGAGCGCCATCGGCCCCGCGGTGCGCAGGTCGGGCTGGACGCGCCGGTAGTAGGTGAGGGCGCTGGTGGAGGTGCCCATGATGCTGGCGAGCTTGTTGGTCGCCAGGGCCTGCACGGGGCTGATCCCGGGGACGAGCAGCAGCGCGGGGAGCTGGATCAGCCCGCCCCCGCCGACCACGGCGTCGACCCACCCGGCGGCGAGGCCGGCGAGCAGGAGGAGGGCGATGGTCGTCAGATCTAGTTCGGGCACCCGTGCATTGTGCGTGAACCTCGCGCTTCACCCGGCCTCGTCTCGCGCTCGCATGTCGGTGCCGCCCCGTAGGCTGACCTCTTGTGTACGAAGGCGCGGTCCAAGACCTGATCGACGAGCTCGGCCGGCTTCCCGGCGTCGGGCCCAAGAGCGCGCAGCGCATCGCGTTCCACCTGCTGGCCACGGACAACCACGAGGTCAAGCGGCTGGTCGACGCCCTCACCGAGGTGAAGCTGCGCGTGCGGTTCTGCGAGTTGTGCGGCAACGTGGCCGAGGCCGAGCGGTGCCGCATCTGCCTCGACCCGCGGCGCAGCGACGACGTGATCTGCGTCGTGGAGGAGCCCAAGGACGTCGTCGCCATCGAGCGCACCCGGGAGTTCCGCGGGCGCTACCACGTGCTCGGCGGGGCCATCAATCCCATCGAGAACGTGGGCCCGGACGACCTGCGGATCAGCGAGCTGCTGGCCCGCCTCGCGGACGGGACGGTGCAGGAGGTCATCCTCGCCACCGACCCCAACGTCGAGGGAGAGGCCACGGCGACCTATCTTTCCCGACTGATGGCCCACATGGGAATCACTGTCTCGCGGCTGGCCTCGGGTCTGCCCGTGGGTGGAGACTTGGAGTACGCGGACGAGGTGACGCTCGGTCGTGCGTTCGAAGGCCGCCGTGTCATCGGCAACGACAAGTAGGTGGGGATCACGATGAGCGAGATCACGCCCGGGTCGGACCTCCGAGAGGTCGCAGACCAGGTGTCCGTACAGGCACGGACGTTCCTGTCGACGGTGACCCAGGTCGCCTCCGGCGCGATGCCCGGGGCGGAGCTCTCGCTGCTCGTGCTGGCGACGTCCGACCTGCTGGCCGCAGGCGCGCGGCTCGCCGCGATCGTGGACGTGGTGCCCAAGGAGCGCTACGAGCCCGACGCCGGCCCCGACACCGACCTCGACCCGCTGCGCGAGGCCCTGTCCAAGATGTTCGACGGGTTCGACGACTACACCGAGGTGGTGGACCCCGTGCTCGGCGAGGACGTCGGGTCGGCGTCGCTGTCGGGCGACCTCGCGTGCGTCGCCGAGGCCCTGGCCAAGGGGCTCCAGCACTTCGACAGCGGCCACGAGCTCGAGGCCCTGTGGTGGTGGCAGTTCTCGTACTTCTCGCTGTGGGGCGAGCGCGCGGCCTCCGCGCTGCGCGTGCTCCAGGTGCTGCTGGCGCACCTGCGCCTGGACGTGGAGGACGACGTCGCCGCCGAGGCGGAGTACGACGCCCTCCACTCCTGACGGTCAGGCGACGCGGGTGCCCTGCGGGAGCTGCGCCGTCGGGACCCGCAGGCGGTTGACCGCCACGATCACGCCGGCCGCGCCGAGCAGCAGGTCGAACCCGAGCCCCCACGGCCAGACGAGCTGGTCCGTGACCTTGACGGGCTCCACGGGCGACTCGGCCTGCGGGCCGCCGTCCATGTAGACCCCGGAGCACCAGTCCTGCGGCCCGGTGTCGCCCGTCCGGGCGTACCGGACGCCGTACTGCAGCAGCGCGAGCACGTTGCCGTCCTCGGAGAGCGCCTCCGGGTCGCCGAGCGGCTGCGCGTCCGCGACCACCACGAACGGGTTGGGGGCCAGCAGCCACCACGTGCGCTCGCTGTGCCACACGTCGACCTCCTGGGTCTGCCACTCGCACTCGGGCGCGGTGGTCTCCTCCCAGGTGTACCCGGCCTCGACGCCCCACACCCGCACGTTCTCGGTGGTGGTCGTCGCGGGGACGAGCAGGCCGAACATGATGGGCAGCACCGCGGTGATGCCGCCCACCGTGAGGTAGGTGAGCACGGCCGACCCCGACGTCTTGGAGACCACGGCCGAGAAGCCCAGCCCGATGGCGCACACGACACCGAGCACGAGCGCCAGCATGAGCACCGTGGTGAGCAGCGCGAGCCAGGACACGCCGCCGCCGACCAGCGCCCACACCAGGAACGGGATGCTCGCCACCAGGAAGGCGAGCGCCGCGATCCAGGCAGCGGCGAGCTTGCCGAGCACGATCTCCGCGGGCGTCAGCAGCGTGACCTGCAGGGTCGCGAGCGTTCCCGCGTTCCGGTCACCGTTGATCGCGCCCGACGACAGGGTCGGCGCCACCAGCAGGCCGAGGAACAGGACGAAGCCGACGACGATGCTGTAGACCATCCCGCCGAACGTCTCGTCGGTGCTCTCGCCCGAGATGATGGCGAACGCGCCGGTGGTCAGCATCGTGATCACGCCGACCACGACGAACCACACGATCAGCGCGGTCTTCCACCGCGTGGAGCGCACGCGCTGGCGCAGCTCCAGCACCGTGACGGTGCGCAGGCCGTGCCAGGACAGGGACCAGGTGCCGCGCCCGGCGGGCTCGCCGCCGTGGGCCGACGCCGGCTCGGTCACTTCCACGTCAACGCTCATCGCCGCTCCTCCTCAAGGGCCAGGTAGGCCTGCTCCAGCACGCCGCCCGCGGGGGCGAGGCTCGACACGTCGACGCCGGCCTCGACCGCGGACCGCAGCAGCGCCGCGGCCGCGGCGTCGCCCGCCAGCTCGACGAGCACGGCGGGGCCGTCGGGCTCCCGGCGGTAGGCCGGGCCGTCCTGGTCCAGCCAGGCCGTGAGCGCCTCCGGGTCCAGCGCGGTCAGGCGCCACTCGCGCGGCCGGTCGCCGTCGGCCACCGACTGCGTGGCGACCGTGCGCCCGCGCGAGATGAACACGGCGTCGTCGGCCATCTCGTCGAGCTCGGTGAGCACGTGCGAGGAGACCAGCACCGTCTTGCCCTCGGCCGCCAGCCGGCGCACGAGCACACGCAGGTCCACGCGGGAGCGCGGGTCCAGCCCGGAGGCGGGCTCGTCCAGCAGCAGGACGGCGGGGTCGTGCACCAGGGCACGGGCCAGGCCGAGGCGCTGCTTCTGGCCGCGGGACAGGACGTGCGCGGGCTGGTCGGCGAGCTCCGACAGGTGCACCAGCTCCAGCAGCTCGCCGGCGCGGGCCTGGCCGGCCGCTGCGTCCATCCGGTACGCCGCCGCGACCGTCGTCAGCACCTCGCGCGCGGTCAGCGAGTCCCACGTGCCGAACACGTCGGGCATCCAGCCGGTGCGCGAGCGCGCGGCGTAGTTCTGGGTCACCGGGTCCGCCCCGGCGATGCTGATCGTGCCCGCGTCGGGCGTCAGCAGCCCCGCGAGCATCAGCAGGAGGGTCGTCTTGCCCGACCCGTTGGGACCGATGAGCGCCGTGACGCGGCCCGGTGCGGCGACCAGGTCGACGTCGGCCACGGCGTGGACCGGCCCGAACGAACGCCGCACGCCCTGCGCGCGGATACCACCGTCTGGTGTCATGCGGGGACAGTAGCGTGAGTCGCCCACACCGGCCGTCGACCCCCGGGATGAACCGGGCGTACGACCAGGGGATGACGTCGCAGGTCAGACGCGGCGCGCCGTGCCCTTCACGGCCAGCAGCCCACGCTCGCCGAAGGCCACGTTCTGGTCGATCGTCACCACCACGTCGTCGCCGGAGAACCGCAGCTCCAGGCGCCACTCGAACGGGGTGCCGAGGAAGACCATCCGGCCGCGCAGCGTCGACTCGTCGGCCCAGGCGGCCGCGGTCGCGACGTCGGCCGGGGTGCCCAGGAGCGAGCCGCTCCCCGATACCCAGGCTTCGTGCCCGAACGACACGGCGTGGTCCAGCCCGCCGACGGTGAACGTGATCTCGGTCCGGTCGTCCGCGGCGCGGCGCACGGCGAGCGCGGTGATGTCCCGCTCGTTCGGCTCCAGCGCGTAGGTGGCGCCGCTCTCCGCGAGCGGGGACGACGCCGCGCCGGCCGGCGTCGGCAGAGCCTGCTCGAACGGGGCTGCCTCCGCGTCCGGCGTCGCGGCCGGGGCGACCCAGGCGGCGTCGGGCAGCAGGGTGTCCCAGACCACGTCCAGCACGGACTGCAGGTCGGAGAGGCCCGAGGTCATGGTGATGACCAGGTCCTTCTCCGGCCAGACGACGACGTACTGCCCGAACGCGCCGTCGGCCCGGTAGGCGCCGTGGCGGCACTGCCAGAACTGGTAGCCGTACCCCTGGTTCCAGTCGGGCCAGCCGTGCGGGCCGTTCGGGACCTGCGCGGAGGTCGCCGCCGCCACCCACTCCGCGGGCACGAGCTGCCGCCCCTGCCAGACGCCGCCCTGCAGGCAGAGCTGCCCGAACGCCGCCATCTCCTCGGTGGTGACGGACAGCCCGAAGCCGCCCACGTCGATGCCGTCGGGGTCCTGCTCCCACGTGGCGTGCGTGATGCCGAGCGGCTCCAGCAGGCGCGGCGTCAGGTAGTCGAGCAGCCGCTCGCCGGTGAGCCGGTGCAGGATCGCCGACAGCAGGTAGGTCGCGCCCGTGTTGTAGACGAAGTGCGTGCCCGGCTCGTGCTCCACGGGCTGCGCCAGGATCGCGCGCGCCCAGCCCGCGCCGGGCAGCGAGATGGTGCGGTCGATGCCCTCCATCGTCGAGGCGCTGTGGCCCGTCGTCATGGTCAGCAGGTCGCGCACGCGCAGGGCGCGCAGGTGCTCGCCCGGGTCGGCGGGGGCGTCGTCCGGCAGGAGGTCGACGACCCGGTCGTCCAGGGTCAGGAGCCCCTCGTGGACCGCGATGCCGACCGCCGTGGACGTGAAGCTCTTGCTCACCGAGAACATGACGTGCGGGCGGTCGGCCGTGTGCGGGTGCCACCAGGCCTCGCCGACCACGCTGCCGTGCCGCAGCACCATCACGCTGTGCACGTCCTCCAGGGCGTCCAGGCGGTCGACCAGACGGCGCAGCGCCGCGGGGTCGAGCCCCTCGGCCTCGGGGGTGGACCGGGGCAGGATCCGCGACATGCTGGAGCACGTCCTCTCGCTCGGCGACGCGCCATTGTCGCGGACCGGGCACGACGCCGGAAGCCCCGGCCCGGCATGCGATACGGCGGTCAGCCGACGGGCTGGGGAACGCCGCCGATCAGCCGCCGGAACACGTCGTCCGCGAGGGACCAGGCGCGGTCGCGGGCTCCGTCCGCGCGGGACGGTGCGGTGTCCGCCAGCGTCGCCTCTGCCAGCCGCAGCTCCGCCTCGACGAACTCCGGCAGCACGTCCGGCACCGCGATCGCGCCCATCTCCCGCGTGGCCGACTTGTGGCGGACCAGCTCGTCGACGGCCGCCCGGACGTCGGCGGGCACGGCGGAGCCCGCGACGAGCGCCGGCAGGTCCATCGGCGGCGTCGCCGCGCCCTCCCGCACGCGCATCCAGCGCAGCGCGACCGCCGGCCGCAGGGCGTAGAGGAACTTCTTGGCAGCGCCGGTCGACGCGTACAGGCCCAGGCTGTTCCTGCCGACGTGCAGGTAGTGGTTCCTCAGGGCGCGCCGGTCCGTGACGTCGTCCGACAGGGCCAGCAGCTCGTCGCGGACGGCGGCGTCACCGCGGTACACGATCGGCGAGCGCAGCCACTCCCCGACCGTCGCGTTGCCCTTGACCATCAGCCCGAGCGCCTTGCGCACGTCCCAGCCGTTGACGTCGAAGATCTTGTCCAGCGGCGTCTCGATCACGTCCCGGCGTGCGCGCAGACCCAGGTAGTCGTGGGCGCGGCGCACGTACAGGAACCGGCAGTCGTAGTCCGAGTCCGGGGACGGGAAGCCCCAGGCCCGGCTGCCGCTCTCGATCGCCCACAGGACGCGGACGCCGTACTGCTGCTCGACGTGGTCCAGGCGTGCGTCGACGGCCCGGACGACGTACGGGTCCATCGAGTCGGGGATGCTCCGCATGCCCGGACCGTAGCCGCCGGACGCAGCCTCAGTCGTGGTCTTTTCGCAGCCGTTCCCGGGCCTCCATCAGGGCGAAGCCCAGCAGGTTGAGGCCCCGCCAGCCCGCCGGGTTCTCGGCGTCCTCGTGGTGGGCGCCCATCCCGATGCCCCAGACGCGGTCGCGCGGGCTGGCCTCCACGAGCACCCGGGACCCGGTACCCACCAGGTACTCGCGCAGGCCCGGATGGGCGGCGAACTTGTGCTCGTTGCCGCGCACCACGATCTCGAAGCGCTCTCGCACCCACACCGCGTCGTCGAAGTCGCGGACCGTGCGCCCGGCGGCCTTCGCGAGCGCGGGGTTGGACGCGTCGACCGCAGCGCGCTCCGCCTCGGGGTCGTCGAACAGGCGCGCCTTCTGCGCCATCATCCAGTGCTCGGCCGTGCGGTACCGGACGCCGTCCACCTCGAACTCCGCCTCGAACCACTGGCTCAGGCTGCCCTTCCCTGCGGTCCCGCCCGGCTCCGGCTGGTGCCCCCAGAAGTGCAGGTACTTCGGTGTGGCCCCGGCCTCGACGAGCATGCGGAGCTCGTCGACGGTGCGGGCGGAGGCAGGTCGGAGCGTGGTGGGGTCAGGCATGCCGGGAAGTGTGCCAGGAGCCACTGACACGCCCCGCTACACCGTCCGCGCCGCGACCCTGACCGCCTGTTCCCGCATGGTCGCGGTGGTGAGCTCCACCCACCGCGCCACGACCAGCAGCTCGTCGGCGGAGAACTGCTCGGTCACGCGGCCCATGGCCTGCGCCATCTCGGCCACAGCCGCGTTCACCCGCGGCGACGCCGGTGCGGTGGCCTCGATCACGAGCCGGCGCCGGTCCGTCCCGTGCCGGGTGCGCCGGGCGTAGCCGGCGTTCTCCAGGCGGTCCACGAGCCCGGTGACCGCCCCGGCCGTGAGCCCGGTCCGGTCGGCGATCTCCCGCGCCGACATCGGCCCCTCACGCCGGATGACGCCCAGCGCCTTGTTGTCGGCGGCAGAGAGGCCCATGAGGGCGCCGAGCGCCTCGTGGAACATCACGACGGCGTCGCTCAGCTCGGTACCGAGCCGGGCCCCGGGATCGGTGGGTGTTGACATGAGCCCATTGTGCACCCCACCATATGATTCAGTTCACTAAATCATTTAGCGGAGCGAATGGAGTTGACGATGGTCACCGAAGCAAAGGCCACGAGGCCGGGCGCCTGGCGCGACGCCGTCGGGATCCTGGCCGAGGCCTGGCGGTTCTTCGCGCGCCACTACCCGGTCGTGTTCGCCTTCGGCGCCCTGGCCTCGGCGCAGCGCTTCCTCTCGGTGAGCGGCACGGTCGACTGGGCCGGAGGCGCGGGCGGCGAGATCTTCACGGCAGCGGCCCGCGTCGCGTTCATCGCCTGGGCGGTCGCGACGCTCCTCCGCGGCACCCACGCCGGGTGGTCGGACGCCAGGGCGCGGTGGTCGGCCTGGAACACGCGGAACTGGCCCACGGTCCTGGCGACGACGGGCCTGCTCCTGGCGTTCCTGCTCGTCTTCAAGGCCGTCCCGGACGCGCTCGCCGGGCGGGTCGGCGGCATCGACCGGGAGACCTGGCTGTCCTGGGAGCTGGCGATCAAGAACGTCACGGTGATCCCGTTCACCATGCTGTGGATGACGGTCCTCCTGGCGGTCCGCCCGCTCAGGCAGGCTCAGCCCGCGACGACCTCGACCTCGTAGCCGTCCTCGTTCTCCAGGTAGGCCGCGTAGTGGTCGGGGCCGCCGGCGTGGGGGTGCCTGTCGGGGAAGAGGAGCGCCCAGCCGTGCGCGGCCGCCTCCTCGACGAGCCGGTCCACCTCGCCGCGCGTGCCGCCGTGGAACGCGAGGTGATTGAGACCGGGCGCGAGGCGGTCGTGCGGGCCGGCACCCTGCGCCGGGCTGTGCTCGACGACGACGTAGGTGCCGTCCAGGATCCAGCTCACCCCGGCGGACCAGCGCTGGTGCTCGGTGTAGCCGAGCGTGGTCAGGAGCCAGCCCCAGGAGCGCTCGGCGCGGGCGAGGTCCGGGACCCAGAGCTCGACGTGGTGCAGGCGGCCGCGGGTCACGGGGCGGCCGCCGCGATGACGCGGGTGAGGCTGCGATGGAGCAGCCCGAGCTCCTCCGCGGACATGCCCAGGCGCTCCATGATGGCGGGCGGCACGCGCAGGGCCTGCTCGCGCAGCGCGCGACCCTCCTCGGTGAGCTCCACGGCGAGGGCGCGCTCGTCGCGCGGGTCCCGGCGCCGGCTCACGTAGCCGATCGCCTCGAGCCGCTTGAGCAGCGGGGACAAGGTGCCCGGGTCGAGCTGCAGCAGCCCGCTGAGCTGCTTGACCGACAGGGGCGACTGCTCCCACAGGGCGAGCATGACCAGGTACTGCGGGTGCGTGATGCCCATCGGTTCGAGCAGCGGCCGGTACAGCGCGATGACGCTGCGCGACGCGACGGCCAGGGCGAAGCACACCTGACGGTCCAGGGCCAGCAGGTCCTCGGGGTCGGGCGCGACGCCGGCATAGGACGTGACGGTCATGCGGCTCCTCTCGGATCTTGACCAGCGTAACAGTTGGTGTGCAAACTATTGGTACACCAATTAAACGGAGGCAGAACATGCGCAACCGCGACGGCCTGACCCTGGGCTACCGCGTCCTGTGGCGGCTCAACTGGCTGCTCCTGCACGTGGCGGGACCGGCCGAGCAGTCCGAGGACCGCGACCCGCGGCGCAGGCTGGAGCGCGAACGCGCCGAGAAGGTGGCCCGGTACCGGGCGCAGCACGCCGGGGACTGACAGCCCCGGACTCAGTGCCCGGCCGCGACCAGCAGGTCGCGCGACAACGGCGCGATCGGGTAGCTCGCCACCGGGTCCGCGGGATCGATCCACACGAGCTCCTCCAGCTCCGCCCGGACCGCGATCTCCGCGCCCGGCCGCAGCCGCACCCGGTAGGCGTGGGCGTCGACGACGTGGTCGGGCTCGTTCGCGGCGGGCGCCCCGAACCGGCCGAGGCTCTCGATGTCCGCCGGGTCGAGCCGCAGCCCGACCTCCTCCTCGAACTCGCGGACCAGCGCCGCCAGCGGCTCCTCGCCCGGCTCGATCTTGCCGCCCACCTGCATGAACGCCTCGGTGCCCCGCTTCCGGACCAGCAGGTGCCGGCCGTCGGCCCGCTCCACGACGGCGGCGACGATGCGCAGCGTCGTGATCCCGTTCTCCGCGCTCATCCCTGCTCCACGATCTCGTCGATCACCGTTCCGCCCAGCACCTGCACCACGAGCGACACCCCCGCGAGCCCGCCCGAGACGATGTCCGGATCGTCGTCCGAGGGCTCGTCGTAGTACTCGGACGTGTCACCCGGCGGCGTCGCCTTCGAGGCGGCCGGGCTCGCCGTCCGCGGCTCCGCGGACGCGCCGCTCGCGGCGGCCCGGGCGCGGCGCTCGGCCGCCTGCCGGAGCGCCTCGCGCGCGCTGACCGCACCCGACATCGGCGGCCCCGCCGGGGGCGGGGCCTGGTCCTCGTAGACCGGCTCGGGCTCCGGCATGTCGTAGTCCGCGGGCGGCTCGGTCGCGCTGGCGCCCGACAGCCAGGCCTGGTCGGCCGCGCTGGCCGCGGACGGCGGTGCGGCCGCGGGACGCGACGGCTCCGGGCGACCGGCCTCGGGGCCGGACGGCTCGGGCCGGGCCGGCTGGGGACGCTCGGCGACGGCGACGGCCCCCTGGGCCGGGGCGGCCGGCTGGCGCGCACGGGTCGTCGCGGCGGGGCTCGTGGTCGCGGCGGGGCTGACGGTCGCGGCAGACGGCGCCGACACCGTGGCGACGCTGCCGCCCGGCGTCGGCACGTCGGGCCAGTCCGGCTCGGGTGCCGCGGCGGGGGCCGGGGCCTCGTGCCGCGGCTCGCCGGCCGGCGCCGCCTGGCCCGAGCCGCCACCCGACGGGCTGCCGCCGGGCGCGCCCCCGCCGCCGGACGAGCCGCCGCCAGGGCCTTCGTCGAGTGTCGCCTCGACCCGGACCCGGATGCCGAGGGTCTGGTAGACCGCCTCCTCGACGGCGCTGGTGTGCCGCGCGTTCGAGAAGGCGCGGGCCAGGCCGGGGGCCGCGAAGCCGAGCTTGAGCGTTCCGCCCTCGAGGGCCGCGACCTGCGCGTTCGGGCCGACGAGCGACCACGTCACACGCGCGGCGGCGAGCGCCCCGAGCACCTCCTGCCAGCGGCGGCGGATCGTCTCGGTGGTGACCTCGGGGTCGGTGCCGGAGGGCGCGGGCGTGCTCGCGGCGGGGGCCGCCGTCGGCTCGGGCCGCGCCGGCTCCGCCGCGGACTGCTGGGGCTCCGGAGTCGCCTCGGCGGCGGGCTCGGGCTCCGCGGGTGCCGGCGATGTGGACGCCGACGGGGCAGGGCTCGGTTCCGGCTCGGGGGCCGCCTCGACGGCCGGGGCCGGTTCGGGCGTGGGAGTGGGGGTGGGCGCCGGCTCGGGGGCCCGTGCCGCAGGTGCGCGGCCGGCCGCGGCGGGCTGCTCCCCCCGCTTCTTGCGCGCGTCGAGCACCGCCCGCGCGGCGGCGGAGCCGGCGAGCCCGACGGTCGCCGGGTCCTGGGCCGGGACGGCCTCGTCCGACGGCGCCGCGCGGCCGCCAGGAGCGGCCGAGCCGCCGCCGGGGGCGACCCCGCCGCCCGCCGGACCCGCGACACCGCTCGACGCCACGATGCCGCCCCGTTCGAGGCGGTCGATCCGCGCGGCGAGACCCGCCGCGCCGTCGTCGGCCCCGGGCAGGAGCAGGCGCGCGCACAGGAGCTCCAGGTGCAGGCGCGGCGAGGTGGCGCCGGTCATCTCGGTGAGGGCCACGTTGACGAGGTCGGCCGCCCGGGAGAGCTCGGCCACCCCGAGCCGCCCCGCCTGGGCGCGCATCCGTTCGAGCTGGTCGGAGGGGATGGCGCGCAGCACGGCGTCCGCGGCGTCGCCCGAGACCGAGATGACGATGAGGTCGCGCAGCCGCTCCAGGACGTCCTCGACGAACCGGCGCGGCTCGTGCCCCGTCGCGATGATCTGGTCCACGACCCGGAAGATCGAGCCGCCGTCCCGCGCGGCGAGCGCGTCCACGACGTCGTCCAGGAGGGTCGCGTGGGTGAAGCCGAGCAGGCCCACGGCGAGGTCGTAGTCCACGACTCCGCCCGTGGCGCCCGCGATGAGCTGGTCCATCACGGAGAGGGAGTCGCGCACCGAGCCGCCGCCCGCGCGCGTGACGAGCGGGAGCACCCCGCCGCCCACCTCGATGCCCTCGGCGCCGCAGAGCTGCTCCAGGTAGGGGGACAGCACGTCCGGCGGCACCAGGCGGAACGGGTAGTGGTGCGTGCGCGAGCGGATGGTGCCGATCACCTTGTCCGGCTCCGTGGTCGCGAAGATGAACTTGATGTGCGGCGGCGGCTCCTCGACGATCTTGAGCAGCGCGTTGAAGCCCTGGGGCGTCACCATGTGCGCCTCGTCCAGGATGAAGATCTTGTACCGGTCGCGGGCCGGGGCGAACGTGGCGCGCTCGCGCAGGTCGCGCGCGTCGTCGACGCCGTTGTGCGACGCGGCGTCGATCTCCACCACGTCGAGGGAGCCGGGGCCACCACGGGCCAGCTCGACGCACGACGGGCACTCGCCGCACGGGGTGTCGATGGGCGACTCGGGGGTGTTCCTGGCGCAGTTGAGCGTGCGCGCCAGGATCCGGGCCGACGTCGTCTTGCCGCAGCCGCGTGGGCCGCTGAACAGATAGGCGTGGTTCACCCGTCCGCTGCGCAGGGCCTGCATGAGGGGGCCCGTGACGTGGTCCTGGCCGATCACCTCGGCGAACGTCTCGGGCCGGTAGCGGCGGTAGAGGGCGGTGCTCACCCCCGCAACGATAGACGCCACCACCGACACTGACGACGTGGCCGTCCACAGGTGGACGGCCACGTCGTCAGGTCACGCCGCGGTACCGCCGAGGGCCTGCGGCGTGCGCCGCACGCGCGCCCGCATGACCAGGCCGGGGATCCCGGCGCCCAGGAGGAGCGGGAACACGGCGACGATCGCGAACCAGAGGAAGATCGCGAGGTAGCCGTACGCGGCGGCCCCGCCGCTGGGGCTGTTGTCCGCCACGACGAGCAGCACGATGCTGGCCACGACCGCGACCACCACGAAGGCCAGCAGGATCACCGCGATCCAGAGCAGGGCGGTGGCCCACTTCCGGTATGCGGGGCTGATCGGCTGCGGCGCGAGCGGCTGCTGGGCCGGGTACGGGGCTTGCTGCTGGTCCGACATGGGCCACACTCTCCCACGTCAGCGGCGCAGCGCGCGGCGCGCCAGGCCGTTGCCGAGCCACTGCACCGCCTGGACGATCACCACGATGATCACCACCACGACGGCGGTCACCGCCCAGTCGTACTGCCGGTAGCCCTGGACGATCGCGAAGTCACCCAGGCCGCCCGCACCCAGGTAGCCGCCGATCGCGGACATGTCGAGCACACCCACGAACAGGAAGGTGTAGCCGAGGACCAGGGGCGCGAGCGCCTCGGGCACCAGCACGGTGCGCACGATCCGGAAGGGCGACGCCCCCATGGCCCGTGCCGCCTCGACCACACCGGGGTCGATCGAGACGAGGTTCTGCTCCACGAGCCGCGCGAAGACGAACGTCGCCATGATCGACATCGCGAACGTGAACGCCTCGATGCCGATCGTCTTGCCGACGACGGCGCGGGTCAGCGGACCGAGCGCCACGAGGAAGATGATGAACGGGATGGGCCGCACGATGTTCACCGCGAGGTTCAGCACGGCGAACACGAACCGGTGCTGCAGCAGGTTGCCCGGCCGGGTCAGGTACAGCCCGAGCCCGAGCGCCAGGCCGAAGAACCCGCCCACCGCCAGGGTGATCAGCACCATGTAGGCCGTCTGGCCGGCGGCCTCCCAGAGCAGCGGCGTCAGCCGCTCCCAGTCCGCGCTCATGCGTCCGCCCTCCCGTGATCGTCCACCCAGGTCACGGCACGCAGTGCCGCGACGGCGGCCTCCACGGAGCCGCCGTCGCCGACGAGCTCCACCGTCAGCGACCCGTACGGCCGCTCCGCGACCTCCGTGATGCCGCCGTACACGACCGTGCCGTCCACGCCGTGCTCGCGCAGGGTGCGCGTGAGCACGGCCGACGACCCGGCCACCTCGTCCACACCCACGGTCACGATGTGCCCGGTGTGCCGCGTCCGCAGGCGCGCCAGCACCTCGGGCGACGGCCGGTCGCGCAGCGCGGTGGCGACGAACCGCCGCGTGGTGTCGTGCCTGGGCGAGCTGAAGACCTGGTAGGCCTCCCCCACCTCGACGACCCGCCCCCGCTCCATCACCGCGACGCGGTGGCAGATCGAACGCACGACGTCCATCTCGTGCGTGATGACGACCACGGTGATCCCGAGCTCACGGTTGACGCGCTGGAGCAGGTCCAGCACGTCGCGCGTGGTCTCGGGGTCCAGGGCCGACGTCGCCTCGTCCGCGAGCAGGATGCGCGGGTTCGTGGCGAGCGCGCGGGCGATCCCGACGCGCTGCTTCTGCCCGCCCGACAGCGTGGACGGGTAGACGCCCGCCTTGTCCGCCAGGCCGACGAACTCCAGCAGCTCGGCGACCCGCGCGTCGCGCTTCGCGCGCGACCAGCCGGCGACCTCCAGCGGGTAGGCGACGTTCCCCGAGACGGTCCGGGAGGTCAGCAGGTTGAACTGCTGGAACACCATCCCGATCCCGGCCCGGACCGGCCGCAGGCGCGCCTCGCTCAGCGAGCCGAGCGAGAGGCCGTCGACCACCACGTCGCCGCCGGTGGTGCGTTCGAGCGCGTTGATCAGCCGCACCAGGGTGGACTTGCCCGCACCCGACTGCCCGATGACGCCGAAGATCTCGCCCGTACGGATGTCGAGCGTGACGTCGTCGACGGCGCGCACCTCGACGCCCTTACCCCGGCCCGGGAACACCTTGCTGGCGCCCTCGAACCGGATGATGCTGCTGGTCGCCGCAGGCATCAGGAGGCGTCCTCCTGGATGCCGGCCAGGATCTCCTGCAGCTCGGCGGCCGAGTTGTCCTTGATGACGCCGGTGCCGCCCGAGGCCTCGAGCACGCCCTTCTCGACCTCCGGGGAGTGGTAGATCTCGACGAGCTGCTGGAACACCTCGTTGTCCGCGTCGTCGCCGCGGGCCACCCACACGTTGATGTACGGCTCGGCGGCCGAGGCGTCCGGGTCGTCGGAGAAGATGGCGTCGTCGGAGGTCAGGTCGGCGTCGCCCACGAAGTCGTTGTTGATGATCGAGGCGTCGACGTCCTGCAGCGCGAGCGCCGTCTGGGCCGCGTCGACCGGGGTCACGGTGACCTTCGACTCGTCCTCCAGCACGTCGGCCGGCGTCGAGAACGCGCTGCCGCCGTCGCGCAGGGCGACCAGGCCGGCCTCCTGCAGCACGAGCAGCGCGCGGGCCTGGTTCGTGTCGTCGTTCGGGATGGCGATCTCGCCGCCCTCGGGGATCTCCTCCACGCTGTCGTGCTTGAGCGAGTAGAGGCCCAGCGGGTAGACGGCGGTGGCCGCGATCGGCGTGAGGTCCGAGCCGGTGGCGGTGTTGTAGTTGGCGAGGAACTGCAGGTGCTGGAACTGGTTCAGGTCCAGGTCGCCGTCGGTCAGCCCCTGGTTGGGGAGCTGGTAGTCGCTGAAGTTCACCAGCTCGACGCTGATGCCCTCCTCCTCGGCCAGGTCGGTGAACGTGGTCCAGTAGTCGTCGCCGGAGTTGACGACGCCGATGCGGACCGGGTCTTCGGCGGAGCCGGCGGCGGGCGCGGCCTCTTCGGCGTTGCCGCAGGCGCTCAGCGCCAGGACGGCGGTGACGGCGAGGCCGGTGGTCAGGACAGAGGTGAAACGAGACATGGGTGGTCCTCTCGGGCGCACGGGCGCGGGTATGCCTGTGCTCAGGATGCGGGGGGCCTGCGTCGGGCGCAGGCCGAGGGTGTGAGACGACGGCGGGCCACGGCCATCAGCAACGTGGCGAGCTCGGGACGATGCGGGGCGGTCCGGGAGGGACCGCGGGAACGTGCGGCGCTGTCAGCGCTCGCGCATTCGCCCGCCACGCACGCGGCCGCGACACATGGCGTCGCGACAGGTGCGCGACGTCGTGGCGGAGGTCCGGGTGCGGGTCATACGGACATCGTGCGTCACTGCACGGCGTCGAAGCCAATCCCTGCGGGGAAAATCCCACGATGCGGACCAAAATCCGTCCACATTGTGGCGGACCCGCGAGATTCCGGGCATGAAAGGACCCCTCGCACACCCACCAGAGCTCACTTACCCTTGCTGCCTTCCGGCCCTGGGGGAGTTCGGCGAGATGGTGCCGCACGAGGGGTCTGCCGCAAGCCTAACCGATCCGGCGGCCCGGACCGAACCGGGCAGAACCCGCTGTTCGCGACCTCACAGCGCCGCTCCCGGATTCCGATTCGTTGTCCGGGCACGGCGTCCGGTATCCTCGTCAGGCCGCGCCAGACTCCGGTCCGTGGTCGCGCGCCCGCCCTGGTGCGGAGCGCGAGGAGGATTCGCCTAGTGGCCTATGGCGCACGCTTGGAAAGCGTGTTGGGTTAACGCCCTCGGGGGTTCGAATCCCCCATCCTCCGCAGTCCGATGACGCGAGACATCCACCGATGTCTCGCGTCATCGTCGTTCTCAGGACTCTTCCCCGGCCCGCGCCGTGGCGTCGTCGAGGACGGCGAGCACCTCGTCCAGGGCCGCCAGCCGGTCCGGGCCTAGGTCGCCGAAGATCCGCCGCAGGATCTCGTCGCCCGCCGCCTCACCGACGGCGAGCGCCCGGGCACCCTCCTCGGTCATCGTCACCTCCTTGGCGCGCAGGTCCGCCGGATCCACGGCACGCCGGACGAGGCCGTCCCGCTCCATGCCCTCGACCGCCTGGGTGATCGAGCGCGCCGCGTACCCGAGCTCCACGGCCAGCCGCGCCTGCCTCATCGGGCCGCTCCGGGCCAGCACCTGCAGGATCTTCGTCTGCGCGAGCGACACCCCGCTCCCGGCCAGGTGCTCGTCCACCGTCCGCCGCAGCCGGGCCGACGTCGTCAGGTAGCGCAGGCCGATCTCCCCCGCGCCGTTGCTGTCGCCCATGCCCGCTCCCTTGATTTCGTGAGGTACCTCAGTATCGTGCATCATTGAGGTACCTCACGATAAGGGAGATCCCTCATGACCACCGCCGTCATCACCGGAGCGACCCACGGGCTCGGCCGGCTCGTCGCGCTCGACCTCGCCCGACAGGGGCTCGACCTGGGGATCGTCGCCCGAAGCGCAGCCCGGGCGGACGCGCTGCGCGCCGAGATCGCGCACGTCGCCCCGGCCGCCGCCGTCGACGTCTTCGTGGCCGACCTGTCCTCCGCGGACGACGTGCGCCGGGTGGGCCGGGCCGTCGGGGCGCGCTACGACCAGATCGATGCCCTCATCAACAACGCCGGGCTGCACGCGTTCAGCAGGCGTCTCACCGTGGACGGCCTCGACGAGATGACCGCAGTGAACTACGTTGCGCCCTGGCTCCTCACGAACACGCTGCTCGACCAGCTCGTCGCATCCGCGCCGGCCCGCGTGGTCACGGTCGCGTCCGAGGCGGCGCGGCACTCCGGCGGCATCGACCCGGCCCGCGACCTCACTCTCACGACCCCGTACGGCCGGCGCGCGTCGGCCGCACGCTATGGGCGGACCAAGCTGATGGACATCATGTTCAGCCAGGAGCTGGCGCGCCGGCTCGCGGGCACGGGCGTCACGGCCAACTGCTGCGACCCCGGGTTCAACACCACCGGCCTCGGGCGCGAGCTCCCGTTCGCCGGGGTCCTGGAGAAGACGCTGCACCGCCTGCGGATCGGCGACCCCGCACGCGGAGCCGGGATCATCACGCGGCTGGTGACCGATCCAGGGCTCGCGACCCGCACGGGCGGCTACTTCTCCGTGCGGGACGCCAGGCCGCTGGAGTGCCCGGAGCCGGGCCGTGACCCGGCCGTCCAGCGCACGCTGTGGGAGGCGACCGAACGGCTGCTCGCCTGACCCCGCCGCCGCCGGTCAGGCGCCGCCGTCCGTCAGGCGGCGTCGGGCACCGGGACCAGCCGCACCGCCGGACTAGGCACCAGGCCCACCAGCTCCAGGAGCGACCGGTTGAGCTGGGGGATCGCGTCGCCGAACGCGCTCACGGGGCGGGCGGCCGGGTCGAACGAGAGCATGCACAGGAAGCCGAAGATCTGCCGCCAGCCCACGGTCATCAGGTAGACGACGCCCAGCGGCAGGTCGTCCCCCAGCGCGGGGTTGGCCCGCAGGAGCAGCCGCCGGTACACGCCGAGCTGGGCGGCCAGCTCCGGCGGGATGTCGGCGTCGGGCGGGCAGGGCGCACCGGTGCGCCGGACCCGGTCGAACAGGGGGACCCAGGCGCCGCCGAGCCGGGAGGCGACACTCTGCCGCACGGCCGCGCGGGCGCCGACGGCCTGCCGGAAGCCCGGCCCCATGAGGAGGTCGAACCCGGCACGATCGGTGCCGCACCAGACGACGATCGCGTGCGTGCCCGCCTCGACCTGCGCCGCGAGGTCGTCGGGGTCCTGCTGGGCCACCGCCGCGCCGAGGAACGCCAGCAGGCGGTCCATCGTCGACTCGTACAGGGCCTCCAGCAGCGCCACGCGGTCCAGGCCGGCGCGGCCCAGCTCGGCGTCCGGCACGCCGAGGTCGCGGGCGACGGCGGACGACGTGACGCCGCGGACGCCGTCGGCCTCCAGGAGCCGGCGCGCGGCCAGGAGCGCGTCCCGTCGCAGATCGCGCTCCATCCGACTCCCGTCCCGGGCGAAAACTCCGAAGTGACCGGCGCAGCACTCTATCCGGACAGCCGGCTCCGGGGCGAGGAAATCAGGGCTCGACGAGGCGCACCCGGGGGCTCGGCTCGAGCCCCAGCGACGCCAGGAGCCCCCGCATCATGTCGTCGAACATCGCGTCGAAGTTGCCGAACGCGTAGTCGAGCTGGTCGTAGGCCACCATGCAGAGCAGGCCGTAGACCTGGCGCCAGAACACCATGATCGTGTGGACCACGCCCACGGGGAGCCCCTCGGCCACGCCGGGGCTGTCCTGCGTGAGCACGGCCCGGTACGCGTCGAGCTCCGGCGCCAGGCCGGGGGCGACGTCGGCGTCCGCCGGGAAGGGGACACCCTGCCGCCACAGGGCGGCGAAGCTCGGCACGAACACGGAGCCGAGCCGGTGCACGAAGTGCGGCCGGGCCGCACCGGAGACCCCGACCGCGTGCTGCGCGTCGGCCCCGAGCAGGAGGTCGAACTCGTTCCGGTGGCCCCGGCACCACACGAACAGCGAGTGCGTCGCGGCGTGGAGCCGCGCGGCGTGGTCGTCGTCCGGCTGCCGCGCGACCGCGGCCTCCAGGTAGGCGACGAGCTCGTCCAGCGTGTCGTCGTAGACGGCGGCGAGCAGCCCGGGGCGTCCCTCGAAGTACCGGTACATCCCCGGGCCGGCGATCCCGACCTCCTTGGCGACCGCGACCATCGTCACGCCGTCCACCCCGTGCTCGGCGAGGAGCCGGCGGCCGGCGGCACGCGCGTCACGCAACAGCTCGGCACGTAGTCGCTGCCTGCGCGTCGGGGTGGCGGTCACGGTCCTCCTGCGGTGCTGCTCACGCGCCACTCGTCCGGCGCGTGAGCTCCCAGTCTTGCACGCGGGACCGCCACCCCGACGGCCGGTCAGGCGCGGCGGCGGGTGACCAGCGCGACGCCGATCCCGACGGCGCCGACGAGGATCCCGGCCGCGCCGAGCCAGCGGCCCACGGGGTCGACGGCGGGCTCGTCGCCGTCCGCCGCGGCGCCGTCCGCGCCGGACGCCGCGGCGTCCGTGTGGCCGCCGCCGTGCCCGTCGCCCTCGGCGGCGGTGGTCGTGAACAGGGGCGCGGGCGCCTCCGGCTCCTTGCCGTCGTCGCCGGCCAGGTCGTCCCAGTCGACGACGCTGCCGTCGGTGTACGTCTGGTGGGCGGGGAGGACCACCTCGGTGCCCTCGGCGGGGAGCGCCCCGACGCGCACCGCGAACTCCTGGTACTCGTGCGGCGGCACCTCGTGCCCCTTCTGGGCAGTCCAGGTGACGCGCGCGGGGGCCTCGTCGACGGTCGCGCCCTCGACCTCGAACGGCTCGTCGAGCTTCTCCACCTCCACCTCGACGTCCCAGCCGGGCAGGCTGCGCGGCGTGACGCTGAGGAACGGGGTGTCCGTGGGCAGGTCGACGACGAGCTGCTCCGTCGACGCGGTGTCCGACTCGGTCGGCACGCGGAACGTGAGGCTCGCGTAGCTCTCGGCGGCGGTCGTGTCGGGGCTCACACCGACGTGGGCGTAGGCCACGGTCGGCAGCAGCACCAGGACGGCGGTGGCGGGGACGGCCGCGAGGGCGCGGCGGGTGGGCAGGCTGAAGCGAGTCATGTGCTCGGTCCTTCGGTACGGGGTGGGTGGGGGCGTGCGGCTAGGCCGGGGCCCACACCGGCGGTCCCCGCTCCGGCGCCACGTGCACGTCCACCCGGCCCGGCACCGTGCGGAGCACCGCCCGCACGGGGGCGCGGCGCACGGCCGGGAGCCGCAGGGGCTCCACCGTGAGCGGCCGGACCAGCCACGTCGCGAGCAGCCAGACACCACGCTCGACGCCCACGAGCAGGCCGACCGAGACGACGGTCGCCACCGCGTGCCACGCGAGCATCCCGGGGGCGATCGCCGCCGGCTCGGCGGCTCCGACGCACGCCCCGTACACCCCGGGGACGGCGCCCGCCAGGTGCGCGTGCGCCCCGGACGCGGCCCCGCCGTCGGGCAGCGCGGACGGCGGGCAGGCGCCGGCGAGGAAGGAGAACGCCTGGTGCGAGGCGTACTGGCCGAGGCCCGCCAGGGCGAGGCCGCCCGGCCAGCGGATCTGCCGCCGCACCGCGACCGCGGCGGCCGCGAGGAGCAGGGCGCCCAGCAGGGCGATCGCCTCGGTGGGCGGCACGTGACCGCCCGCCTCGAAGTGCGCGGTCAGGGACAGCGCGAGCACGACCGCCGCCCACAGGAGCGCGCGGCCGAGGCCCACTGCTCCCGAGGACGGCGTCAGCACGGCACAGACCCTACTTGGCGGGCTGGCCCTCGTCGCCGGTCTTGGTCCGCTTGACCTGCTCCACCGGCTCGATCGACTTCGCGGGCACGCAGCCCTCGGCGTTCAGCAGCGGCTGGTCGGACGCCAGCTCGACGTCCTCGACGTCGAGCGGCGCTTCGAACTCCTCGCCGATGAGCAGGTCGATCTTGCGGTCGGTGCGGTCGTCGAGGACCAGCCGGATCTCGGGGAACTGCGCGGCGAGCGTGTACGCCTGCACGATCCCCTTGCGGCCGAACCGGATCTCCGACTCCTGGAGCTGCATCGGCACGTTGCCCTTGGCCACGATGCTGAACCCGCGGTCCGCGAGCACCGACTCGTGCGCGCTGGCCAGGCCGATCTCCTCCGACGCGTTCAGCAGGCGGACCTCGACGTCCGAGTAGGCGGTCGGCAGGGCGCCGTCGGGCTGGCCCTTGATCGGCGGCAGGCACGGGACCGGGTAGGTCTCCTGCTCCCCCACGCCGACCGTGGTGAAGGGGCGGTTGAACGGCGAGCTGATCGCGCCGGAGTAGACCGCGAGCGCGAAGATGCCACAGACCGCCAGGAAGGCGATGAGCACACCGAAGACCACGGCCTGGCGCTCGTGCTCTCGGCGCCGGCGCTCCACGCGCGCCTGGTCGTACCCGGGGGATGTCACGCGACGAACCTACCTGAGGTCAGCGGATGGTGAGCACGCGAGCGTGCAGGACTGGACGTTGCTGGAGGGCGGCGCGGACGGCACGGTGCAGGCCGTCCTCCAGGTAGAGCGTGCCCTCGTACTCCACGACGTGGGCGAACAGGTCGCCGTAGAACGTGGAGTCCTCCGCGAGGAGCTGGTCGAGGTCGAGGGTGCGCTTGGTGGTCACCAGCTCGTCGAGCCGCACCTGGCGTGGCGGCACGTCGACCCAGTCACGGGTGCGCGTCCGCCCGTGGTCGGGGTACGGGCGGCCGTCTCCTACGGCCTTGAAGATCATCGGTCCGTCCTCACTGGACTCGGCGGGGGCACGGTCCGGGAGCGGCTGTGCGAACCTGCCTGCTGACACCGGACGGCGTCCTGAACCCTACCGGAACGCGGAACCCGAGAACAGTTGGCCCCCTGCCCGGCGGCGGTCAGACGACCGGCACGTCGCGGCGGCGGAATCCGGCGAACGCGAGCGTGAGCAGGGCGAACGCGATCAGGAGCAGCCAGCCCAGCGGGGCCCGGTCCACGTCGGCCCACGCCACTGCCGGCACGGCCGGGGCGTGCGCGAACGGCGACAGGTCGACGACGGCGTCCGGCAGGTCGAGCAGGCTGCCGAGCAGCGTCACCAGGAAGCTCGCCGCGATGACGGCCCACCCCAGGCCCACCAGCCGCGGGAACCAGCCGAACAGAGCGGACGTGAGTCCGATCACGACCAGCACGGCCGGCACGTGCACCACGGCCGCGCCGAGCCCGTCGCCGAGCGACTCGCCCCACCCGGTGTCGGACGCCAGGGCGTTGCCCGCCCCGAGGGCGAGCCCCGCCACGCCGAGCAGCAGGATCGCCCCGCCGACCGCCCCGGCCAGCCAGGCGCCGAGGTATCCGGACCGGGACGTACGGGTGGCGAGCACCGCCTCGGTGCGCCCCAGCGCCTCCTCCCCGCGGATGTCCTGGACCACCGTCACGCCATACCCGGCACCCGCGTAGGCCGTCCAGGACATGATGAGCGCGGCGAAGCCCGCGGCGATGTCGGAGCCCCGGACGCCCATCGCGGCGATGTAGTCGGCGAACTGCTCGTTCTCGGTCACCAGGTCCCCGGCGGTCGCCATGAGGTACCCGACGAAGAACATGTAGACGCCGATCGAGACCGCCCAGACGACGAACGAGGAGCGGGTGAGCCGGGCCATGAGCGCCCCGGTCGAGGTGAGCGACGTGGAGTGCGCCGGCCCGCGCCGTTCCGCGATCAGGCCCGCGCCCAGGTCGCGGTGCAGCGTCAGCCAGCCGGCGGCCGCCCCGCCCACGACGAACAGCGCGGCGCACAGCAGGAACGGCCCGTAGTCGTTCGCGCCGTAGGGGTCGATCTGCTGCGCCCAGCCGACCGGCGAGACCCAGTGGAGCCAGCCCAGCGCGTCCGGGTCGACGTCGGCCCCGCCGCGCAGCAGGTAGCCGCCGATGACGACCCACACGCCGAGCGCGTTCGCCGCGCGGGACGACGAGGCGACCTGCGCCGCCACCGCCGCGAGGCCGGCCGCCGCCAGCCCGATCCCGGCGACCTGCGCGCCGAGGGCCACGGCGCCGGCGGACGGCCCCTCGGACCACACCACCGCGGTCGTCAGCGCGCCCGAGACGACCGAGAAGATCACCCCGATCACCAGGCCGGTGACCAGCGGCGCCAGCGAGCCCACCCGGGCGGCCCGCACGAGCTCCAGCCGGCCGAGCTGCTCCTCCTTGCGGGTGTGCCGCACCACCGCCATGGCGGCGAGCACGCCGAAGACGGCGACCATGAAGATGCCGACGCGCCACGAGACCGTCGACGCGATCGACCCCGTGTTCTCGTAGGGCCCGAGCAGCACCAGGAACGCCGGGTTGGTCACCAGGGTGGCCTGGATCGTGTCGCGCTGCTCCTGGGTCCCGTACAGCTCGGACACCGAGCTCAGGGTGCTTACGAACAGCAGCACGCACACGAGGATCTGCGCGGGCAGGAGCACGCGGTCGCGCCGCAGCGCGAGCCGCAGCAGGTCGCCCGTGCCCGCGAAGGCGCCGCGCAGGGCGAGCGCGGGGCGCTCCAGGACCGGGACGGCCGGCAGCGTCGTCGCGGTCATCGCCGGCCCGCCTTCAGGGAACCGCCGTCGGCGTGCGCGTCCTCGAGCCGCTCGAGCTCGTCGCCGTACTGCCGCAGGAACAGCTCCTCCAGCGACGGCGGCTCGATGGTCAGGCCGTGCGGCTCCAGGCTCGCCAGGACCTTCGTGACCTGCGGCAGCGCGTCGTCGTCCACGTGGAACGCGACGCGGGACGACGCCGCACCCGACGCCGCCGCGCCCCCGCCGTCGCTCACGACGAGGTCGTGCACGCCCGCGACCGAGTCCAGCGCGGTGACGTCCCCGCTGACCACGGCCGAGACCTTGGACCGCGTGAGGTGGCGCAGCTCGGCGAGCGTGCCGGACTGCACGTCCTTGCCGTTGCGGATGATCGTCACGGTGTCGCACAGCGCCTCGACCTCGCCGAGGATGTGGCTGGAGAGCAGCACCGAGGTGCCCGTGGCCGTCGCCTCGCGGATGGAGTCCTGGAACACCGCCTCCATGAGGGGGTCCAGCCCGGAGGTCGGCTCGTCGAGCACCAGCAGCTCCGCGTCGGCGCTCAGCGCCGCGACCAGGGCGACCTTCTGCCGGTTGCCCTTGGAGTACGTGCCGGCCCGCTTGGTCGGGTCGAGCTCGAAGCGCTGGAGCATGCGCTCCTTGCGCGCCCGGTCGACCTTGACCCCGCGAAGCCGGAGCAGGAGGTCGATCGCCTCGCCGCCCGTGAGCTTGGGCCAGAGCGTGACGTCGCCCGGCACGTAGGCGAGCCGCCCGTGCAGGTCGACGGCCTGGGCGAACGGGTCACCGCCGAGCAGGCTGGCCCGTCCGGAGTCGGGCCGCAGCAGGCCGAGCAGCACGCGGATGGTGGTGGACTTGCCCGCCCCGTTGGGGCCGAGGAAGCCCGCGACCTCCCCCGGGCGGACGGTCAGGTTCAGGCCGTCGAGCGCCTTCACGGCGCCGAAGGACTTGTGCAGGTCGTGGATCTCGATCGCGGGTGTCACGGTCATGAGTTGCTCGCTCCCGGTTCTGGGACGTACTGGAGGTACTCGTCGAGCGTGCGGCGAGAGGTGAGGAACCCTTCGGTGAACAGCTCCATCATGGGCAGGTAGCTGTTCGTGAAGAAGGTGCGGACGATGCCCACCAGGTCGGCGGGGTCCGACGGCGGGCTGAGCGTCACCTCGAGCAGCAGCGCACCGAGGGACGAGAGCGTGAGGTACCGCGCCCGGGCGGCGTCGTCGCGGCTGGGCACGATCACGCCGGCGGCCACGCCCTCCTGGAGGTAGCCGACGGCGTCGGTGACCATGTGGTCGATGAACTCGCGGGCCAGCGGGCTACCGTCCTGCATGGACCGCAGGATGTAGCCGACCAGGGGCGCGTTCTCGTCCACGGCGGCGAACCGGTGGAAGAAGCTCTGGCCCGCCGCGACGATGGCGACGTTCTCCTCCTTGAGCCGGCGGATCGTGGCCAGCACCTGGGCGTCGCACTCGGCGCGGAGGTTGTCCTTGGAGCCGAAGTGGTGCATCACCAGGCCGGCGCTCACCCCGGCGTCCGCCGCGACCGTCCGGACCGGCGCGCCGAAGCCCTCCACCGCGAACCGGTGGATCGCGGCGTCGCGGATCCGGGCGCGGGCCGTGAGGTCCTCGTCGGCTGGTCCGGGGCGGGCTGAACGCATGTTCAACATGCTAACCACGCGTTCAGCCCACTGTCCATACCCGTGTCAGACGTACAGGTCACCGGGGTGACCAGCACGCCTGACAGGTGGTGGGGATCAGCCCTGGGCGGTGCCGCGCCAGCGGCCGATCGCCCGCATGACGTGGTAGATGACCAGGGCCGCGGCGGTGCCGAGCGCGATGCCGCCGAACTCCAGGTCGCCGACGATCCACGTGAAGTTGGCGATGCCGATGATCAGCGGCACGGCCGCCGTGGTCAGGTTCACCGAGTCGGAGAAGTCGACCTTGGCCTGCACCCAGATGCGGGCACCGAGGATGCCGATCATCCCGTAGAGCATGGTCGTGACGCCGCCGAGCACGCCCGCCGGGACGGTGTTGATCAGCGCGCCGAACTTGGGCGAGAGGCTGAGCGCCAGCGCGCCCAACGCGGCCACCCAGTAGGCGGCCGTGGAGTACACGCGGGAGGCGGCCATGACGCCGATGTTCTCCGCGTACGTGGTGGTGCCCGAGCCGCCGCCGAGGCCGGCCAGGGTGGTCGCGAGGCCGTCGGCGAAGAGGGCCCGTCCGGTCAGCCGGTCGTAGTCCCGGCCGGTCATCGCGGCCACCGACTTCACGTGGCCCACGTTCTCCGCGATGAGCACCAGGACCACCGGGAGGAACAGCCCGAGCACGTTCGGGTCGAACGACGGCGCGGTGAAGTGCGGCAGGCCGAACCAGTCGGCCTTCGTCACCGGGGAGAAGTCGACCTCGCCGCGCACGCTCGCGAACGCATAGCCGATCACCACGCCGAGCAGGATCGCGAGGCGGCCGATGATCCCCTGGAACAGCACCTGGATCAGGATGATCGAGGCAAGGGTGACCACGGCCGTCAGCGGGGCGAGCTGGAAGTTGCTCCACGCCACCGGCGCCAGGTTGAGCCCGATGAGCGCCACGATCACACCGGTGACCACGGGCGGCATGATGAGCTGGATCCACCGCGCTCCCGCGAAGTGCACCACCACGCCCACCAGTGCCAGGAGGAGGCCGGTGGCGAGGATGCCGCCGACGGCGACGGACTGCCCGCCCGACGCCGTGGCCGCTGTGATCGGCGCGATGAACGCGAAGCTCGACCCCAGGTAGCTCGGCAGCCTGTTGCCCGTGATGAGCAGGAAGGCGATGGTGCCGATGGCCGAGAAGAACAGCGTGGTCGCCGGGTCGAACTTGGTCAGGACCGGCACCAGGAAGGTGGCGCCGAACATCGCGACGACGTGCTGCAGGCCGATCCCGACGGTCCGTGGCCAGCTCAGCCGCTCGTGGGGGGCGACCACCTCTCCGGGTGCGATGCGGGCACCGTCACCGTGCAGCTTCCAGCCGAGTCGCATTGTGTTGTCCTTGATCTCGCAACGGGATTGTCGCGCGGATCCTATAGGTCAACAGGTGCGGCCGGGTCAGCAGGTGCTGCGGTACTCGCTGATCTGCTCGTCCGGCTCCGGGGCGGGGCAGAGGAACCGGGCGTAGCGCTCGTCGTCGTCCACGTAAAGCTTGAGCCACGAGATGCTGTACCGGGCGATGGTCGGGTCGGGGAAGTTCGGCGCGTCGTGCGCCGCGCCGCGCAGCTCCAGGTAGGCCTTGTCGCCGCCGCCCGGGAGCGACTCGTACATCGGCTCGGCGTGCAGGCGCACCCGGGCGACCGTGTCGCGCTCGGCCCCTACCACCAGGGTGGGCGCGCTGACCTCGGGAAACGTCTTGTCCACGTTCCACGGCGTGAGCGGCACGACGGCGCGCAGCGTCGGCCGGTCCTTGGCCGCCTCCAGGCTGCCGCCGCCGCCCATCGAGTGGCCCATCACGGCCAGCCGGGCGGGGTCGATCCGGTCGGCCACCTCGGTGCCCCGCAGCTGGTCCAGCGCGGCGAGGAGCTGGTCGCCGCGACTGGCGGGCGAGTCGCCGCCCGTGAACGTGTCGATGGTCACGACGACGAAGCCCTGGGAGGCGAGCCGCGGGCCGAGCCACGCGATGCTCGCCTGCGTGCCCGTGTAGCCGGGCGAGACGGCGACCGCGCCGAACGTGCCCTCGGAGGTGTCGGTCGGGTAGTAGACGGTGCCGCCGCCGAACCCGACGGCGGCGGCCCGGGAGATGACGGCCGCGCCGACGTCGAACGGGCCCAGCGCCGCCGCGACGCTCGCCTCGGTCGGGTCCGGCCCCCGCCGGAAGCTGTCGACGGCGGAGGCGGCGGGTCCGACGACGAACATCCCGGCGACGAGCGCCGTGGCGGCCAGGGAAGCACGGGCGGCACGAGAAAAGCTCTGCATGACTTCTCCTGGGTGCGTCGCAGGGAGCGGCTGGCACGACCCTAGGGAACATTCACCGCGACGGCCTGCGGAAGCGGACGGGCCGCCCCGCGGTGGCGGGGCGGCCCGGGAGCCAGGCGGAGCGGCGTCAGCCGAGCTGCGACCGCACCTCGCGCGCCACCAGGTCGAGGTGGTCGAGGTCCGCCAGGTCGAGCACCTGCAGGTAGACGCGCTGGACGCCCTCGGCCTCCAGAGCCTTGAGCCGGTCCGCGGCCTCGGCGACGGTGCCGGCGATGCCGTGCTCGCGCAGCTCGCCGGGCTCGCGCCCGATCGCGGCGGCGCGGCGGGTGAACTCGGCCTCGTCCTGGCCGATCGCGGCCACGAGCGCCACCGACTGGACGATCGAGCCGGGCTCCCGCCCGGCGTCGGACAGCGCCTTCTCGACCACCTTGATCCGCGGGCCGATCGCGCTGATCTCCGGGAAGGACTGGTTGTACTCGTCGCCGTACCGCGCGGCCAGCGCGGGCGTGCGGCGCGGGCCGCCGCCCCCGACGAGCACCGGGATCTTCGCCTGCGCGGGCTTCGGCAGCGCCGGCGAGTCGGTGACCTGGTAGTGCTCGCCCGAGAAGGAGAACTTCTCGCCCACGGGCGTGCCCCACAGCCCGGTGACGACGGCGAGCTGCTCCTCCAGGATGCCGAACCGCTTCTCGGGGAACGGGATGCCGTACGCGGCGTGCTCGGCGGCGAACCAGCCGGTGCCGAGGCCCAGCTCCACACGGCCGCCGGACATCTGGTCCACCTGCGCCACCTGGATGGCCAGCACGCCCGGGTGCCGGAACGTCGCCGAGGAGACGAGCGTGCCGAGCCGCACCGTGGACGTCTCGCGGGCGAGGCCGGCGAGCGTGATCCAGGAGTCGGTGGGGCCGGGCAGGCCGTCGCTGTCACCCATGGCGAGGTAGTGGTCGGAGCGGAAGAACGCGCTGAACCCGAGCTCCTCGGTCGCGCGCGCGACGGCGAGCTGGTCGTCGTAGCTGGCGCCCTGCTGGGGCTCGATGAAGATACGCAGGTCGAGAGTCATGTTTCCTCTGGTGCCGGTGGGTCTGGTGCCGGTGGTGGTCAGTCGAACTGGGGGTCGGTGGTGCGCGACCGCTTGATCTCGTAGAAGTACGGGTAGCGCGCCAGCGTCACGGAGGCGTCGAACAGCGCGCCCGCCTCCTCGCCGCGCGGGATGCGCGTGAGCACCGGGCCGAAGAACGCGACGCCGTCGACGTGGATCGTGGGCGTGCCGACGTCGTCCCCGACCGGCTTCATGCCGGCCTCGTGGGACGCTGCGAGCTCCTCGTCGTAGTCCTCCGAGGTGCCCGCCTCCGCGAGCGCGGCGGGCAGGCCGGCCTCGGCGAGCGCCGCGACGGCCACGTCGTCGAAGGCCTTGTCCTGCTGGTTGTGGATGCGCGTCCCGGCGGCGGTGTAGAAGGCCGAGAAGGCCTCGGGGCCGTGGTCGGTCTGCACCGCCGCGGCGATGCGGCCGATGCCCCGGGAGCGCTCGATGCGGGCCCGGTAGTCGTCCGGGATGTCCCGGTCCTTGTTGAGCAGGTAGAGGCTCATCAGCTTGAAGGTGAGCTCGACGTCGCGGATCTGGGCCACCTCGAGGGCCCAGCGCGACGTGATCCAGGCGAAGGGGCACATGGGGTCGACGTAGACGTCGACGACGGGACGGGCTGCGGTCTCGGTCACGCGCAGCAGACTACGCTCAACCGCGTGACCGGGATCCGATGGGGAAGCCTCGCCACCGTCGTGGCCGGCGGGGTGATCTTTCTGGTGTGTCTGGTGGGCGTGCTCCTCGGTCACCCGTGGTCCGCCGTACCCGGTGTTCTCGGCCTGCTGACGGCCGTCCGCGAGGTGCGCTACCTGCGCAGACTGCAGTCAGGGAAGATCTCCGGCAAACGGGAAAATTCGCATCATGAACCGCATTCTTCGCTCAAAGACTCTTCACGGCGCCCGGGGAGCACGCGGTAGCCTGCCTGGCATGACCGCCGTCCGTACCCACACGCACGCACAGGCAGTCGACGCCGCGGTGGACCTGTTCACTCGACAGGGGTACGAGGGAACCACCGTCGAGGAGATCGCCGACGCCGCGAAGGTGAGCCGCGCGACGTTCTTCCGCCGGTTCCGCTCGAAGGAGGACGTGGTCTTCGCGGACCACGAGCTGCTGCTCGAGGAGGTGGTGGTCATGCTGGCCGCGACCCGCCCCGACGCGCGGGCGAGCGAGGAGTCCGGCCACGACCTGGGGCGCGCCTGGGACCCCGACGTCGACCCGTACCTCGAGGTGTGCCGTGCGGCGCGCATGGTGTTCGACCACCACGTGGGCCAGCGCGAGACCTCCCTGGCCCGGTACGCGCTGCTGCAGCAGGTCCCGGCCCTGCGCGACCGCGAGCTCATCACCACGCACCGCTACGAGCGGGCGTTCACGCACTACCTGCGCGACACCCTGCCGCCCGAGCGCTCCGCCTCCACGGCGTCGATCGCGTTCGCGGCCTCGGTGGTCGCGGTGCACAACGCGATCCTGCGGCGCTGGCTGCGCACGCCGTCGCTCGAGCTGCGGCCCGAGCTGGAGGAGGCCTTCGCCGACCTGCGCCGGGCCGCCGTGCTCGGCACCGCCGCCAGCCCCCTGGCCGACGACGGCACCCCGGTCACACGCCGCGTCGTCGTCACCGTCGTCGAGGGCGTGGCCGGGCCCGACGAGGTGGCCCGCGCCGTCCGGGACGCGCTGGTCTGACACCCGGGGCCTGCGGCGCTTCCGGCCGGGAATGCCGTCGTGGCATCCTGTGTTCCGCTAGACATCGTGCAGCAGCAGTTGCACACGTGCTCCGGGGTCGGTGAAATTCCGAGCCGGCGGTAATAGTCCGCGACCCGGGTGCTCCTTCGGGAGAACCCGGTTGACCTGGTGGAACTCCAGGACCGACGGTGAAAGTCCGGATGGGAGGAAGCACGTGCGGCGCGCGCCGTCGACCCCTCGGGGTCCCGGCACCGCACCGTCGTCGGCGCCCTCGTGGCGCGCCGGCCCTCACCCCGGAGTCCAGTGTGCGGACTTCGGAAGAGGGAAGAGACATGGACTGGTTCCGCGCCGCCTACGACGCGACGTTCCTGGTCGGCGACCAGCAGATCTACTGGCGCGAGGTCATCGGCAACCTGTTCGGCCTGGCCTCCGCGCTGGGCGGCCTGCGCCGCAAGGTGTGGGCGTGGCCGGTGGGCATCGTCGGCAACATCCTGCTCTTCACCGTCTTCATGGGCTCCTGGTTCGGCGAGACGGGCCGGGCGGACATGCTCGGCCAGGCCGCCCGCCAGATCATGTTCATCGCGGTCTCGATCTACGGCTGGTACCGCTGGCGGGAGACCCAGCGGGCAGGCGGGGCCGGCACGGTCGCCGTGCACCCGCGCTGGGCCTCGTGGCGGGTCCGGATCGGCCTCGTGACCGGGATGCTCGCCGGGACCCTGCTCCTGACCCCCCTCTTCCGCGCCCTCGGCTCGTACGAGCCGGTCTGGGCCGACGCCTGGATCTTCACGGGCTCGGTGCTCGCCACCTACGGCATGGCCAAGGGCTGGGTCGAGTTCTGGCTGATCTGGGTGGCCGTCGACCTCGTGGGCGTCCCGCTGCTCTTCTCCGCCGGGTACTGGGCCACCGCGATGATGTACGTGATCTACGGCGCGTTCACGCTGTTCGGCTTCTTCGCGTGGTGGCGCATCAGCCGCCGGGAGAACGCCGGCCCGGACCGCACGGCGGTCGCGACCGCCTGATCGCGTACCGTCGGCGCTCGTGAACGCACAGGAGCGCACGGCCAGGATCGGGATCGTCGGCTCGGGCTTCCGCGCCCGCACCATGCTGCGGGTGCTGCACGCCCTGCCGGACCGCTTCGAGGTGGCCGGGATCGCCACCCGCAACGCGGCGGACCGCGCGGCCCTGGCGACGCGCGGCCTGCCGGCCGCGAGGCTGCCGGGGCTGCCCGCCCCGGCCTTTGCCACCGTGCGGGAGCTGCTCGACGGCGGCGCCCCGGACCTGGTGCTGCTGACCCTCCCCGCGGGCGCGGCCCAGCCGGTGATCCGCGACCTGGCCGCCGCCGGCGTCCCCGTGCTCACGGAGACGCCGGCGGCCGGCACGGTCGGAGAGCTGGCCGCGCTGCAGCAGCTCGTGGACGACGGCGCCTGCGTGCACGTGGCCGAGCAGTACCACCTGGAGCCGCTGATCGAGGCCCAGCTCGCGGTCGCGGCGTCCGGCCGGCTCGGCGCGGTGACCGACGCGCACGTCGCGGTGGCGCACGACTACCACGGCCTCAGCGTGCTGCGCCGCGCCCTGGGCGCCGGCTTCGAGGACGTCGAGATCACGGCCCGGCGCGACGCCCGCCGGGTGCTGCCGAGCCCCAGCCGGGCGGACGACCCGGACGACCTCACCCTGGTCGACACGGTGCACGCGACCGCGTGGCTGGACTACGGCGACCGCCTCGGCACCTACGAGTTCGACGACGTCCAGTACCGCTCCTGGGTGCGCTCCCCCGCGCTGCTGGTGCGCGGCGAGCGGGGCGAGCTGCGCGACGACGTCGTCCGCACGATCGGCGCCGACGGGCAGCCGCGGCGCTCCACGCTGGAGCGGGTGGCCGCGGGCGGGGCCGGCAGCCACGAGGGCCTGTTCCTGCGCGGGTACACGCTCGACGGCGAGTGGCTGCACCACAACGCGTTCCGCCCGGCCCGCCTGCCCGACGACGAGCTGTCGATCGCGCGCATCGTGGCCGACATGGCCGACCACGTGCTGCACGGGGCGGCGGCGCCGTACTCCGTGGCCGAGGCGGCGCAGGACCAGTACCTCCAGCTCGAGGTGCGGCGCGCCGCGGCGTCGGGCGAACGGGTGCGGACCCGGCCGCAGCCGTGGGCGCACGGACGCGCCTGCCACCACGCCGAGGCGCCGATCGGGTGAGACGTAGTATCGCTTGACCTGAGATCCGGTACCGGCGCACCATGGGGAGCATGACTCAGACCCCAGGAGTGACGGCGCCCGACTACGACGTCACGCAGCCGCTCGACATCGACTTCGCCGGCGCCTTCGCCGACATCACGGCGGAGGAGCGGGCACAGCAGCTCGCCGTCCGCCAGTTCGTGCAGGACGAGGTGCTCCCCGTCATCGACGGCTACTGGGAGCGGTACGAGGTACCGATGGACCTGGTCAAGCGCATGGCCGAGCTGGACTTCCTGCGGGACGGCGTGGACGTGCCCGGCTTCCCGAAGATCTCCAAGATGGCCGAGGGCCTGTCCGCGATGGAGATGTCGCGCGGCGACGGCTCCGTGACCACCATCTGCGGCGTGCAGGGCGGCCTCGCGCTGCGCTCGATCGTGATGCTCGGCTCCGACGAGCAGATCGAGAAGTACGCCGGCCCGATGGCGCGCGGCGAGATCCTGGGCGCCTTCGCCCTCACCGAGCCCACGCACGGCTCGGACTCCGTGGGCCTGGAGACCTCTGCGGTCAAGGAGACGCGCGACGGCGTCGAGGGGTACGTGATCAACGGCGAGAAGAAGTGGATCGGCTTCGGCTCGATCGGCGACATCTCCGTGGTCTGGGCGCGCGGCGAGGACGGCCAGGTCCACGGCTACATCGTGCCGCAGGACACCCCCGGCTACGAGGCCACGACCATCCAGGGCAAGCTCTCCCTGCGCGCCATCCACCAGGCCCACATCGTGCTGGACGACGTGTTCGTGCCGGCCGACGCCCTGCTGCCGAAGTCGCGGTCGTTCAAGGACACCGGCCGGGTGCTGTTCGCCACGCGGCTCGGCGTGGCCTGGGGCGCCGTCGGGCAGGCCATCGCCTGCTACGAGACCGCCGTGGCCTACTCCAAGCAGCGCGTGCAGTTCGGCCGCCCGCTCGCGGCGAGCCAGATGGTGCAGGAGCGCCTCACGAAGATGCTGTCGATCCTCACGCAGATGCAGCTCCTCGTGAAGCAGATGACGCGGCTCGACGAGGCCGAGCAGCTCACCGGGCCGCGGGCCTCGCTCGCCAAGTACACCTGCACGCGCGGCGCCCGTGAGATCGCGTCGATCGCCCGCGACCTGCTCGGCGGCAACGGCATCCTGTTGGAGAACCGCGTGGCCCGGCACTTCGCCGACATCGAGGCCCTGCACACCTACGAGGGCACCGAGAGCATGCAGGCCCTCATCATCGGCCGCGAGATCACGGGCACCAGCGCCTTCGCCTGAGCACTCCGTAGGTAGGGAAAACCCCACCCGCACCCGGTGGGTGCACTCAATGTGCCGGGGGCGCCGGTCCGCCTAGTGTCGTGTCCATGACCAGCGATGACGGCCCGACGCCGGCGCCCCCGCCCCGCACCCTCGCGGACCAGGTAGCCCCCGCGCTGACCTCGGGCGCGGGGTTCCTCCGGGGCCCGTACGACCCCGCGACCCGGCGCGCCGTCGCCGCGCTGGCCGTGGGCTGGATCTGGCACCTGACGGCCGGCCTGGTCCTCTGGATCCTCGTCCTGGTCTCGGCCGGGCTCGTCCCCGCGCTCGGCATCGGGGTGCCGATGCTCGCCTTCTGCCTCGTCCTCGCCCGCCGGTACGGCACGGCCGAACGCGCCCGCGTCGCCCGGCAGACCGGCGTCCGGATCCCCGCCCCGCAGCCGCCGCCGGCGCCGGTCCGGCCCACCTTCTGGTCCCGGCTGTGGGCGCCCGTCCGCGACGACCGCGCCTGGGCCGCCACGCTGCACGCCTTCCTCGGGATGCTCACCACCTGCGTGTTCTTCTCGGTCACGACCGCCCTGGCGGCCGCGGCGGTCGCCGCCGTCGTCTTCACGCTGGTGGGCCGGGACAGCGCGCTCGCGCAGTGGTCCGGCCTGCCCTGGCCGGCCACGGTCGTCGGAGCCCTCGGCGGCGCCGTCGTGCTCGTCTGGGCGGCCGCCGCCCTCGCGCAGTACGGGTCGTACCTCATGGTGCGCCTCTCGACGGTGCTGCTCGGCCCGTCCGCGGCCGAGGTGGCCCACGCCCGCGCCGCCGCCGCCGAGCGGGAGACGCGCCTGGCCGAGGCCGCCGCGCACACCGCCCGCGAGCGCGCCGTGGTGCTCACCGAGTCGCGCACCGCGGCGGTCTCCGCCGCCGACACCGAGCGCCGCCGCATCGAGCGCGACCTGCACGACGGCGCCCAGCAGCGCCTGGTCGCCCTCGGCGTCGAGCTCGGCGTGGCCCGCCGCCTGGCAGACAAGGACCCCGAGCACGCCGTCGCCGCCCTGGAGCTCGCGCACCGCGAGATCAAGGAGACCCTCGCCGAGCTGCGCGACCTGGTGCGCGGCATCCACCCCGCCGTCCTCTCGGACCGCGGGCTCGACGCCGCCCTGTCCGCGCTCGCGGGCCGCAGCCCGGTCCCGGTGCGCGTGGAGGTGACGGGCGACCTCTCGCCCGCCAGTCCGGCCGCGCAGGCCGCGGCGTACTTCGTGGTCGCGGAGGCGCTGACCAACGTGGCCAAGCACGCCGCGGCGGACAGGGTCCTGGTGCACGCGAGCCTCGTGCCCGACGACCACCCGGTGCGCCTGCGCGTCGCGGTGTCCGACGACGGCCGCGGCGGGGCCGGGCTCTCCGCCGGCAGCGGGCTCGCCGGCCTGCGCGGCCGGGTCGCGGCCCTGGACGGCACCTTCGAGCTCGACAGCCCGCCCGGCGCGGGCACCCGCCTGACCGTGGAGGTCCCGTGCGCATCGTGATCGCGGAGGACTCCGTCCTCCTCCTGGACGGCCTCACCCGCCTGCTCGCGGCGGAGGGGCACGAGGTGACCGGGTACGGCACGGCGGACCACCTGGTCCGCGCGCTGTCGACGCCGGGGACCCCGCTGCCCGACCTGCTCGTCACCGACGTCCGCATGCCGCCGTCGCACACCGACGAGGGGCTGCGCGCCGCCGTGCACCTGCGCAGCCTGCACCCGGACCTGCCCGTGCTCGTGCTGTCGCAGTACGTGGAGCAGAGCTACGCGAGCGAGCTGTTCGCCCGTGGCGCGCGCGGCCTGGGCTACGTGCTCAAGGACCGCGTGGCCGACGTCGACGAGTTCCTCGACGCCGTCGCCCGGGTGTCCGGGGGCGGCACCGTCGTCGACCCCGAGGTGGTCACGCAGATCATCGCCCGCCACCCCGGCTCCGACCTCGACGTCCTGACCCGCCGCGAGCGCGAGGTGCTCGCGCTCATGGCCGAGGGACGCTCCAACGCCGCCATCGCGGACCGCCTCGTCGTGGGGCTGGCCGCGGTGGAGAAGCACGTCACCAACATCCTGACCAAGCTCGGCCTCCCGCCGGCCGCCGACGACCACCGCCGGGTGCTCGCCGTGCTGCGCTGGCTCGACCAGAACGGATCCCGCTGATGACACAGCCTGCTCCCGACAGCTACCCCCAGGACGCCGGGTACGCGCCCGGCCCCCCGCAGCGAGGCGCGACCGCCCGCGTGCTGACCACGCTCGGCGTGGTGCTCGGTGTGGTCGTCGTCGGCTTCGGGGCGCTGTTCCTCGTCGACCTGATGATGTCCGACACCACCACGACCCGGCACACCTACGCGGCCGCGGGGACCGTCGAGCTGGTGTCGGACGGCGACGTGACCGTCACCGCGGCCGACGGCGACGTCGAGGTCGACGCGATCGCGCACAGCGGCGTGCGGTCGCCGCGGTACGCGGCGGACGAGTCCGCGAACCGGCTGGAGATCACGCACCGCTGCGGGTGGTCCGTCATCTTCTCCCGCTGCTCCGGGGAGCTCGACGTGACCCTGCCCGCCGACACGGAGGTGGTGATCCGCACCGAGAACGGCGACGTCGTCGCGAGCGGCGTGGCCGGCGACGTGTCCGCGCAGTCGAGCAACGGCCACGTCGAGGCCATCAACCTCGACGGACAGCTGTCGGCCCGCTCCAGCAACGGCGACATCACGGTCGCGAACGCGGGCGCGGACGTGGACGTCTCCACCTCCAACGGCGAGATCTCCGTGAGCGACGTGGACGGTACGGTCACCGGAGACACGAGCAACGGCCGGATCACCCTCGAGTCGGTGCGGGCCGACGCCTCGGCGACGACCAGCAACGGGTCGATCGAGATCTCGGCCGTGGCAGGGAACGTCTACGCCGAGACCAGCAACGGCCGGATCACGGTGCACGGCGACGGCGGGCCGGTGGCCCTGACGATGCAGACGTCGAACGGCGACGAGATCGTCGAGGGACCAGTCGACCCGGACGCCGCCCGCACCGTCGAGATGCGCAGCTCGAACGGCGACGTCGCCTACCTCGACGAGTAGACGCCGCCGCACCGCACCGCCCCGCCCAGCCCCACCCCGCCGCACCGCCCGACGCTCAGCCGGTGAACGTGAGCCAGAGCAGGGTGACGTTCAGCGCCACGATCACGCCCGCGACCACCCAGGCCAGCACCTGGGTGGTCACGGCGTTCCGGTGCTCGCCCAGCAGCTCGGGGTCCCGGGTGAGCCGCACGAGGGGGATCATCGCGAACGGGATGCCGAAGCTCAACACCACCTGGCTCACGACCAGGAGCCAGGTGGGCGAGATCCCGGTCATGAGCAGCACGATCGCGGGCAGCAGCGTGACCACGCGGCGGGTCAGCAGCGACACGCGCACCTTCAGCAGGCCCGACATGATCTCCGCCCCCGCGTACGCCCCGACGGACGTGGACGCCAGGCCCGAGGCCAGCAGCCCGACCGCGAACAGCACGCCCACGACCGGACCGAGGGTGCCTGCGATGGCGGCGTGCGCGCCCTCGATGGTGTCTGTCCCCTCCCGGCCCGCGAGGTTCGCGGCCGCGAGCAGCAGCATCGCGATGTTCACGCTCCCGGCCAGGATCAGGGCCAGCACCACGTCGACGCGGGTGGCGCGAAGGATGCGCGGCACCGACGTGGACGGCGCGTGCAGGTGGTCGCGGGCCAGCGAGGAGTGCAGGTAGATCGCGTGCGGCATCACCGTGGCGCCGAGCATGGACGCGGCCAGGAGCACGGAATCGGCGCCCTGGAGGCGGGGCACGAGGCCGGCCAGCATGGCGGCCGGGTCGGGCGGCGAGAAGAAGAGCCCGGCGCAGAAGCCGACCGTGAGCACGGCGAGCATCGAGGTGACGACGCCCTCGAACGCCCGCTGGCCGCGCTTCTGCTGCACCGCGAGCACCAGCAGGGACACCACCCCGGTGATGACGCCGCCCAGCACGAGCGGCACACCGAACAGCAGGTTCAGCGCGATGGCGCCGCCGATCACCTCGGCGAGGTCGGTCGCCGCGGCGACGACCTCGGCCTGCGCCCAGTACGCCAGGCGCGCCGGGCGGGGCAGCCGCTCCCCCAGCACCTCGGGCAGCGACCGGCCGGTGACCACGCCGAGCTTGGCCGACAGGTACTGCACCAGCACCGCCATCGCGTTGGCCGCCACGAGCACCCAGACGAGCAGGTACCCGAACCGCGCGCCCGCGGTGAGGTTCGCGGCCACGTTGCCGGGATCCACGTAGGCGATGGCCGCCACGAAGGCAGGTCCGAGCAGGACGAAGAGGCGGGCGCGGCCGGTGCGTGGCTGCGCGGCGGTGCGAGTCATCTGGGCTCCAGAAAGTTCGGGTACCCGAACTCTAACTCGCGAATGTCCGAACTTGTACCCGTCCGGGCCGATCGCCGACGCGATCCTCGATCAGTGCAAAGATGTGGCCCGTGCCGAGCCCGTCAGACCTGTCGACATCGCCCAAGGCCGTGGGCCAGGACATCCTGCGGTCCGCCGTCCGCGTGCTCTCGTCCTGGCCGGCCCTCTGGGTCGCGTTCGCCCTCACCCACGCCTGGATCATCTTCCAGACCTGGGTCTTCGGGGGGCAGATCCTCGGCGACGTCAACCTGTACGAGTGGTGGGTCCGCAACGGCATGAACACCGGCTCGTGGCCCGTGTTCACCTACGCCTGGGTCTACCCGCTCGGCGCCCTGGGGCCGATGACGGTCCCCGCGCTGTTCACCGACACCACGGTCGCCTACGACTGGGTGTGGATGGGCATGGTCACCGCCGCCAACGCCGGGGCCGTCGCCCTGCTCGGCCGGGCCAAGCCCCACGGGCGCGCCGCCGTCTGGTTCTGGCTGTTCTTCCTCGTGATGCTCGGGCCCATCTGGATCGGCCGCCTCGACGGCCTGCTCGCGCCGATCATCCTCGTCGCGCTGCTCATCGCGGTGAAGCGGCCGGCCGTCGCGATGGCCCTGGCCACCGTGGGCGCGTGGATCAAGATCGCCCCGGGTGCGGTGGCCCTGGCGCTGGCCGCCACGGCGAGGGACGCCAAGGCCTTCCTGAGGAACGTGGTGCTGCCGGGCGCGGCGGTGTCCGCCGTCGTCATCGGCATCGCCTTCGCGGGCGGCGGGCAGGACAACGTGCTGGACGTGTTCGGCGAGCAGGGCGACCGGCAGCTCCAGGTCGAGGCCGTCGCCGCCACGCCGTTCACGGTGGCCCGCCTGTGGGACTCCTCGATCCAGGTCGAGTACGACGACGTCATCTACACCTACGAGGTGCTCGGCGACGGCGCCGACGCCGTCGCGCAGGCGCTCGACGTCGCCCTCCCGCTCGCCGCGATCCTGATCGCGGCCCTGATCTGGTGGGCGGCCCGGCGCCGGCCCGAGCGGGTCGGCGACATCCTGCTGGTCGGCGCGGCCGCGGAGCTGCTCGCGCTGATCGTCTTCAACAAGGTGGGCTCGCCGCAGTTCATCGCGTGGATCGGCCCGCCCGTCGCGGCGGCGATCGCGCTCGGCAGCCGCAGCCAGGGCACCCGGCGCACATGGTTCGTGCCCGCCGTCGGCACGCTCATCGTGGCCCGGCTGACCATGGAGATCTACCCGCTGCGGTACGGCGAGTTCCTGGGCGGCTGGCCCTTCGCGACGAGCGTCGGCGCCCTGCGCAACGCGCTGCTGGTGGCCCTGCTCGTCGGCGCGCTCGTCCGCCTCTCGCAGCTCGCCTTTGCCCGCAAGGTGCCGACCAGAACGAGTTGAGGGTCACTTCAGGGGTGTTCCCCATGCCAGGGGCGTGGTGGCTCCGCTACGGTCAGGATTGTGACTTCGTGTGTAGCGGTTACCGTCTCGACGCCACCCGTTCCCCGACTCGCCGCACGGAGGACTTCGTCCGGACATCGACGACCGGCAGGTTCGTAGCGTGCGAGTAGCCATCGTTGCGGAGAGTTTCCTCCCGCAGGTGAACGGGGTCACCAACTCCGTCCTGCGGGTCCTCGAGCACCTTCACGAGCGGGGGGACCAGGCCATGGTCCTCGCGCCCGACGCCGACGCGTCGATCGGCCACGTCCCGCCCTTCGTGAGCGGCGCCCCCGTGGTCGAGCTCGGCTCCATCGGCTTCCCGGGGTACCCGGACGTGCGCCTGGTCGTGGGCAAGAAGTGGCGCACCGAGCGCACACTGGCCACGTTCGCGCCCGACGTCGTGCACCTCGCCTCCCCCTTCATCCTCGGCTGGCGCGGCATCCTCGCCGCCGAACGGCTGGGCCTGCCGAGCGTCGCCGTCTACCAGACCGAGGTGCCCGGCTATGCGGCGCGGTACGGCCTGGGCCACTTCGAGCCGCTGCTCTGGAAGCGCGTAAAGGACATCCACGAGCGCGCGACGATGACGCTCGCGCCGTCGACCGCGACCATGCGCCAGCTCGAGAACCACGGCATCCCCAACCTGCGCCTGTGGGGCCGCGGCGTGGACACGCAGTCGTTCCACCCGGGGTTCCGGGACGAGGCCTGGCGGCGGAAGGTCGGCGCCGGGCGCGAGATCCTCGTGGGCTACGTGGGCCGCCTGGCCGCCGAGAAGCAGGTCGAGGCGCTGCGCGTGGTGCAGGACCTGCCGAACGTGCGCCTCGTGATCGTCGGCGACGGGCCCGAGCGGGACGAGCTGCGGCACGTCCTGCCGGCCGCCCACTTCACCGGGCTGCTGCGCGGGGCCGAGCTGTCCCGGGCGATGGCGAGCCTCGACGTGTTCGTGCACCCGGGCGAGCTGGAGACCTTCGGCCAGACGCTGCAGGAGGCGCACGCCAGCGGCGTGCCCGTCGTCGCGCCCGCCGCGGGCGGCCCGCTGGACATCGTCCGGCACTCCCACGACGGCTGGCTGTACCCTCCAGGTGACCACGAGGCGCTCCGCGCCCGCGTCGTCGACCTGGTGGGCGACGAGCGCAAGCGGCGAGCCTTCGGGGCCGCGGCGCGCGAGCGCGCCGAGGGCCGCACGTGGCACGACATCTGCTCCGAGCTCATGGGGCACTACGACGACGCGATCCGGGTGCACGCGAGAGCCGGCTCAGCGGAGGTATAACTTGCGAATCGTCCACGTCGCGAACTTCTACAGCCCTCGTTCCGGGGGCATCCGAACTGCGATGCACGCCATGGCCGGGCAGTACCTCTCCCGGGGGCACGAACCCGTGCTCGTCGTGCCGGACAGGCGGGACGGAGTGACGCACGTGGACGGGGTGCGCGTGGTCAGCCTGGCGGCGCCGCGCGTGCCGTTCAGCGGCGGGTACCGCGCCGTGGTGCGGCCCGGCAAGATGCGGGGGCTGCTGGAGACGCTGGCACCCGACCGCCTCGAGGTGAGCGACCGCACCACCCTCGCCGGCCTGGGCGACTGGGCCCGCGAGGCCGGCATCCCGTCGCTGATGATGCTGCACGAGCGGGTCGACGGCGTGCTGCGGTCCTGGCTCCCCGGCGGCGCCGAGGGCGGCTGGGCGGCCGAGTTCGGCGCGGCGGTGACGCCCGCGGTGGCCGACCGGTACAACCTCGCCACGCTCACCCGGTTCGACCGGCTCGTGGCCACCACCCACTTCGCCGCGGGCGAGGTGGAGCGCCTCGCCGAGCGCGTGCGGGGCACCAGGCTGCCGCCGCTGTACCGCGTGCCGCTCGGGGTCGACCTGGAACGCTTCCGGCCCGACCGGTACTCGGCCGAGGCCCGCGCCGAGTACGCGCCGCCCGGCACCGCGCTCATCGTGCTCGCGAGCCGCCAGTCCACGGAGAAGCGGCCCGACCTCGCGATCGACGCCGCCGCCCAGCTCGTGCGCGACGGACGCCCCGTGCGGCTCGTCGTCGCCGGCTCCGGACCGCTCCTGCCGAAGATGCGGCGCCGGGCCGAGGCCGCCGGGCTCCCCCACCGGTTCCTCTCGTTCATCCCGGACCGCGACCGGCTCGCAACCCTGCTGACCTGCGCCGACGCGGTCATCGCCCCCGGGCCGATCGAGACGTTCGGCCTCGCGGCGCTGGAGGCCCTGGCCTCCGGGACGCCCGTCGTCTGCAGCTCGTCGAGCGCGCTCCCCGAGGTGGTCGGCACCGCCGGGGCCGCCGCACCGCCGGAGGCGTCGGCGCTCGCCCTCGCCCTGCACGAGGTGCTCGACCGCGACGTGGAGGTGCGGCGCAAGGAGGCCCGCGCTCGCGCCGAGCTCTTCCCGTGGAGCGCGACCGGCGACGCGATGCTCGACCTGCACTCCCGCAAGGCCTTCGACCTGGCCGACGTCGGCGCCGGGGGGCGACGGTGAGATGACGGCGCCGGCGGGACGCGAGAGCTGCTTCCGACTGGTCGCCCTCGGTGACTCGATCACCGCGGGCGTGGGTGACACCGTCGGCCCGGACGCCGCTCACGGCCCCGGCTGGGCCGCGCACCTCGCCGCCGTGCTCGGCGTGGCGGAGTTCTCGAACCTCGCCACCAACGGCGCCCGCTCCCGCGACGTCGCGGACACCCAGCTCGACGCCGCGCTCGCGCTCCGCCCCCGGCTCGCCACCGTGCTGGTGGGCGGCAACGACGTGCTGCGCAGCGACTTCGACGCCCGGTTCACGCTCGCCGACCTGCACCGCTGCGTCGGCGAGCTGCGCCGCGCCGGGACCGACGTCGTGCTCGTGCGGCTCCCCGTGATCGGCCTGTTCGAGCTCACGCCCCGGCTGGTCCGGCACGTGATGCGGCGCCGGGTCGCACTGATCAACGCGGCGGTCGACGAGGTCGCGGCGGCCGTGCTGCCGCCCCCGTCGAGCTCGGTCGGTCGCACCGAGATCGGTCCGTCAACCGACCGGTCTCAGGGCAACGGACCGAGCTCGCCCGCGGCCCGGCCCGGCCGGGTGGTCGTCGTCGACGCCGTCGAGGCCATCGCTCCCGCCGGGGCCAAGGCCTGGCACATCGACCGGGTGCACCCCTCGCCCGCCGGGCACCGTCGGCTGGCGCTCGGCGTCGCGACCGCCCTGGCCGACGTCGATCCCGCCTACGCGGCGGCGGCCCGCGCCACCCGGCTGCCCGCTGCGCCCGACCCGCCGTCGGCGCGGCAGCGACTGGTCTGGCTCCTGCGGGCCGGGCTGCCGTGGTGCGTGCGCCGGGGACGCGACTTTCTCCCGGGCCTGCTCCGCTCCGTGGTGCACGACCTGCGCTCGGAGCGGGCGTTCGAGCCCGGGAGCATGGTCACGAGCCTCGCCGACTCCGGCCTGGACCCCCGCCGGCGGATCGGCCGGGGCTGACCGGCCGCATCGCGTCGATGATGCGGGTCCAGTTGTCGCCGCCGTGACCGTGCTCGCGGGCCCACGTGTAGTACGCGCGGACCGCGGCGGGCAGGCCGGTGTCGACCCCCGCGGCCTCGCTCGCGGCCACGATGTGGTCGGCGGTCGCGCCCATCATCGTCACGGTGCTCAGGTGCCCCGGGTGCTCGCCCGCCTCGAGCTGCGCGGCCGGGTTCTCGCCCACCTCCAGCATCTCGGCGGTACCGGACAGGGTCTGCATCAGCTCGGGCATCGACGCCGTCGCCGTGACGCCCGCGGTCTCCAGCAGCGCCGTGGCGTGCATCAGCGCCGCGAGCGCCGTGAGGAACACGTCGAGGTTGGCCTGGTACATGAGCTGCGCCAGCCCGGGGTCCGCCCCGAGGTAGCGCGGTGCGCCGATCGTGCTGAGCGCCGCCCGGTGGGCCTCCAGCAGCTCGGCCGGGCCGCTGTAGTACACGTACGCCGCCTCCGTGCCCACCATCGGCGCAGGGTTCATCACGCCGCCGGTCAGGAACCGGGCGCCGTGCTCCGCGGCCCAGGCGGCGGCCTCGCGGGACCGGTCGGGCGAGTCCGAGCTGAGGTTCACGAGCGTGCGGCCCGCGAGCGCCGGCGGTGCCGGGGTCGTGGTCGTCGTCGTTGTCGTCGGCGTTGTCGTCGGCGTTGTCGTCGGCGTTGTCGTCGGCCCGAGGATGTCGTACATGGCCTGGTAGTCGGTGAGGCTGAGGAGCACCAGGTCGCTCGCGGCCACGGCGTCGGCGGGCGTGGCCGCGAGCCGCGCGCCCGCGGCGACGACGTCGGCGGCGCGGCCGGGCGTCCGGTTCCAGACGGTGACGGGGTGGCCCGCGGCCAGCAGCGACCGGACCATGGCCTGGCCCATGGGCCCCAGGCCGATGACGGTGACGGTGACGGAGTCGCTCATCGCACGGCCTCCGCCCGGCCGGCCCGGAGGCTCTCGTAGAGCCGCGCGAAGCCCTCGGCGCCGTGGCCCGCGGCTCGCTGGCGGCCGATGAGCTCCTGGACCGCGGCGACGGGTGCGGGGTCGACGCCCTGCTCCTCGCTGGCCCGCACGATGTGGCCGAGGTCGGAGAAGTCCAGGCTCTGCTGGCCCGGGACGGTGTAGTCGCCGCCGTCGACCACCGCGGCGTCGTGGGCGAAGCCCGCCGTCATCGCGCTGAGGAACGGCGTGGCGCGGGCGGCGAACTCGGTGGCGGTGATGCCCACGGAGCCGACCATCGCGGCCCCGTGCAGGAAGCCCGCGAACATCGTGTACATGCCCGAGAGCATCGCGAGGTCGTACAGGGAGGCCAGGCCGCTGTCCGCGCCGTCGTAGGTGCTGGTGGCCCAGCGGTCGAGCACGGGCCGCACGGCGTCGAACACCTCGGCGGAGCCGCTGTACAGGATCGACGCCTCGGCGGTGCCGATCATCGGCGGGGTGGCCATGATCGCGCCGTCGAGGTAGTCGACGCCGTGCCGTGCCGCCCACTCGGCGAGCTCGCGCGCCTCGTTCGGGGTGGTGGTCGTGAGGTTGACCAGCGCGCTCCCCCGCATCGCGCCGATCACGGGGTCGAGCGTCTCGTGCACGGAGGCGTGGTCGAGCAGGCAGGCCACGACCAGCCGGTGCGCGGTCACGGCACCTGCGAGGTCGGACGGCGTCGTGGCCCCGCGGGCGGACAGGGCGGCGGCGCGGGCGGGGGTGCGGTTCCAGACGGTGGTGGGGTGGCCGGCGTCGAGCAGCGCGACGGCCAGGGCGCTGCCCATCGCGCCCAGTCCGAGCACCGTGACGCCGGTGCTTCCAGGGGTGGTCATTCGGGGGAACTCCTCAGGTCGGTGGGGACCTGACCATGCTCACCGGGCGACGTACCATCGTGGAAGTACCCACTATTTACTGGGGTACTTACCTTTTGGTAAGCACCTCCGGGCCCGAGGAGCACACGATGGCGAAGGCACCCCGCAACGGCCCCTACATCTGCGGCATCGACGCCGCGCTCGACGTGGTGAGCGGCAAGTGGAAGGGCCTGATCCTCTGGGAGCTCGACGAGCACGACGTGCGCCGGTTCGCCGAGCTGCGGCGCGGGCTCCCGGGCGTCAGCGAGAAGATGCTGACCCAGCACCTGCGCGAGATGGAGGCGGACGGCCTGGTGCACCGGCGGGTGCACGCCGAGGTGCCGCCGCGCGTCGAGTACACGCTGACGGAGCACGGCCGCACGCTGAACGCCGCGCTCGCGCCGCTCGGGGCCTGGGGCGTGGACCGGCTCAGGCGGGAGCGGTCGGAGCTGGTCGAGCACCGCGACGCGGCGGCGCTGCCGCGGCCCTGAGGTCGGTGCCCGCGAGGTTGCCCAGCAGGCGGAGCTGGTCGTCGGCGGCGCCGGGCTGCGGAGTGAACACCACCATGACCGGTCCCGGGTTGCCGGGCAGCGGGTACGCGTCCCACTCCATCGCGATGTCGCCGACCCGCGGGTGGTGGATCAGCTTGGCGCCGTGCACGCTCTCGCGCACGTCGTGCCGCGCCCAGAGGCGGCGGAACTCCGCGCTCCGGATGCTGAGCTCGCCCACGACCGCGACGGCGCGGGGATGGTCCGGGTCGGCCGCGACGGCGACGCGCAGCATCCCGATGTAGTCGAGGGCGGTGGCCTCCCAGTCCGCGCAGTGCAGCCGGGCCCCGTCGTCGTCGAAGAGTGCCATGAGAAAGTTGCGCCGGTCCGGGGTGTAGTCCGCCGGGTCGCCGAGCAGCTCGGCGGCGAGGTCGTTCCAGGCGAGGACGTCCAGGTGGCGGCCGAGCACGACGGCGGGCACGCCCATGTGGGGCAGCAGGCGCGCCGTGCTCGCGGGCACCCGTTCCGGCCGACGCCGGACGGGCGGCGCAGGCTGTCGTGTGGCCCGCGCCAGCATGAGCATGTGGCGCCGCTCGATCTCGTCGAGCTCCAGGGCGTCCGCGAGCGAGTCGAGCACGGCGTCGGACGGACGCACGTTCCGGCCCTGCTCCAGGCGCTGGTAGTAGTCGGTGCTCAGGCCGGCGAGCATCGCGACCTCCTCGCGGCGCAGCCCGTCGACCTTGCGCCGCGGCCCGGGCTCGAGCCCCAGGTCCTCCGGCGTGGTGCGCTCGCGCCGGGACCGCAGGAAGTCGCCGAGCTCGCGCGCGTAGGTCTGTTCCGCCGTCATGCTCCCCAGTGTGCGCTCCTGCCCTACGGCCAGGGTGGTCCTGCCAGACCGAGGGAGGCGAGAACGCGTGGCGCGCGGGCGGCGCGATCTAGCGTCGCCGACCATGAACTCCTGGAACGCCTCCGACATCCCTGACCAGACCGGCCGGCTCGCCGTCGTGACCGGGGCGAACTCCGGCCTCGGGCGCGTGACGGCGACCGAGCTCGCCCGGCACGGCGCCGACGTCGTCCTCGCCGTCCGGAACGTCGCGGCGGGCGACGACGCCGCGCGCGCCATCGCGGCCGCCGTACCGGGTGCCAAGCTCCGGGTGCGGGCGCTCGATCTCGCCTCGCTCGCGTCGGTGCGGACGTTCGCCGACCGCCTCACCGAGGAGACCGGGCAGGTCGACCTGCTCGTCAACAACGCCGGGCTCGTGCTGCTGGGGCCGCGGCGGACGACGTCCGACGGCTTCGAGCTGCACCTCGGCACCAACATGCTGGGCCACTTCGCTCTCACCGGCCTGCTGCTCCCGCTGCTCGCCCGCGGGGACGCGCCGCGCGTCGTCACGCTCAGCTCCATCACCCACAAGACCGCGCACCTCGACTTCGACGACCTCATGGTCGAGCGCGGCTACCGCGCCTCCCCGGCCTACGGGGCGTCGAAGCTCGCGAACACAGTGTTCGGCATCGAGCTGGACCGGCGCCTGCGCGCCGCGGGCTCGCCCGTGCTCAGCACGCTCGCCCACCCCGGGCTCTCCGGCACGAACCTCACGCCGCGCGCCTGGGAGGACAGGGGCCGGGCCGGCTGGTGGGCGGCGCGGATCGGCCTGCTCGTGACCCAGTCCGTCGAGCGCGGCGCGCTCCCCCAGCTCCACGCAGCGACGGCGGCCGGGGTGCACGGCGGGCAGTTCTTCGGCCCCGGCGGGTTCCGCGAGGTCCGCGGGCGCGTCACGGAGGTGCGGGCCTCCGCCGAGGCGACCGATCCCGCCGTCGGACGGCGGCTGTGGACGATCGCGCAGGAGCTGACCGGGGTGGCGTTCCCCTGAGTCGCGAGCCGGCGGCCGGCCGGGTCGGTCAGGTCAGCGGCAGCAGACCGCGCTCGGCGAACACGCGCTTCGCGGTGGCGACGGCGTTCAGCGCCCGCGGGAACCCGCAGTAGACGGAGCTGTGCAGAAAGACCTCGATGATCTGCTGCGGGGTGAGCCCGACGTTGAGCGAGGCGCCGATGTGCACCTCGAGCTGCGGCTCGCTGCCGCCCATCGCGGTGAGGATCCCGAGCGTCACGAGCTGGCGCTCCCGCGGGTCGAGCTCGGACCGGGACAGGATGTCTCCGTACCCCCAGGCGACGATCTGGTGCCCGAGCTCGGGCGCGATGTCGGCCAGCGACTCGATGACCCCGTGGCCCGCGTCGTCATGGATGGCGTCGAGGGCCGCCTTGCCGGATGCGAACCGCTCCGCGCGCAACGTCTCGTTCTCGGACATCGATTTTCTCCTTCTGGGCTGCCGGCAAGGGGTGCTGTGGGCTCGTTCGATGGCCACAAGGGCACGCGCCTGTGGGCGCGATCCCCAGTCCAGCCCATGACGGGCCGGGGATGCAAGATCTCGCGGGTGATATATGCCCAGGTCAACCGGTCTTTCCGAGGCCGAGAGCCCCAACAGTGCTGGTCAGGGCCGAACCCGGCATCTCAGTACGTCTCGACAGCAAACGGACGGCGCAGAAGAATCACCCCATGGACGCAGGGTTGCGGGCGACGGCGGAGCGGGCGCTGGAGCGAGCCCTGGGCCACCAGCGATGGCGCGTCGACGGGGAGAAGGTCATCGCCACGTTCGCGTTCGGTGGCTCCCTCGCGATCAACGCGACGGCCTGGGAGGCCGGCGCCACGACCGGTCTCTGGCCGACGGTGGGCGTGGCGATCCTGGCGCTGGCGGCCGTCGCGACGGTCGTGCTGTACATGGCCGACCGCATCCGCGAGCCGGACGTCACGGCCACGCTCGCCCGGTCCCGGCGTGAGCAGTGGGACGCCGCCCGGACCGACCTCGAGTTCTTCCGCGCCCTGTACATCCGGGTCGCCTTCAACGAGTACGTGCTGCGGACGACGTACATCCTGACCTGGGTGTGCGTGACGCTCTCGGTGCTCGCCCTGGTCGCGGGCTCGCTGGCGATGCTCACGCTCCCGGCCGGCCGCCCATGAGGGACGACAGCCTCAGGCGGGCGGGCTGGGGACCGATGCGGTGGCCCTGGGAACGATCCTGGATCCGGCGGGCCGAGGAGGTGGTGGACCGGGAGCTGGCGCGGTGGTTCGACCCGCCGCGCGACGGGACCCCGGTATCGGACGACGGGTCCCCGGTGCCGGACGACGGGTCCCCGGTGCCGGACGACGGGTCCCCGGTGCCGGACGCCCCGGACGACGAGGCCGTGCACGTCGAAAATCCTGACGGCACGGGCGCGCGGCCGGGCTAACGTCGTCCGGTGCGCAGGGTGTCGGTGGTCGGAGCAGCAGGGTCGGGCAAGTCCACGTTCGCGCGACGGCTGGCGGCACGCCTCGACGTCCGGCACGTGGAGCTGGACGCGCTCTACTGGGGGCCGGCGTGGACCCCGCGTCCGCGGGAGGACTTCGTGCGGGACGTCGAGCGGGTGCTCACCGACGACGCCTGGGTGGTCGACGGCAACTACTCGGACCTGCGCCCCGCGATCTGGGCGCGCGCCGACACCGTCGTCTGGATCGATCCGCCGACGCCGCTCGTGATGGCGCAGGTGTACCGGCGCACGCTGTCGCTGGCGGTGAGCCGCGCCGAGCTCTGGCCGGGCACGGGCAACCGCCAGCCCTGGGGCGACGCGCTCGCGCCCTGGCGGGAGGGAACGATCGTCCGCTGGTCGTGGGACCAGCGCAAACGCCACCCCGAGCGCTACGGCGCCGCGATGACCGACCCGGCGAACGCCCACGTGACGTTCCACCGGCTGCGGTCCCGGCGGGAGACGGACCCGTTCCTGGAGCAGGCCGTGCTGGGGTGAGCCCGGGCTCGTGGACCGGCAGCGGACACATACCGGGCATCCCAGTACGATCCCCACATGCCGGACGACGCGAAGTTTGAGGGAAAAGAGCTCAGTCGCCTCGGGGACACGCCCCGAGCAACATTTGCGAGCCGTCAGGTCGACGTGCTGCGGACGCAGCTCGGGCAGTTCCGCTATCTCGTCGCCGACCTGCGCAAGGTCGGACGTTGGGTGACGGACAAGCTGTCGGGTCGCCGCGGGGCCTAGGCCTAGGCTCCGCCGAGCTGGGTCAGGCGCTCAGCGCCGCGACGGTCAGCGTGCCGGCGTCCGCGTCGAGCTCGCACTCGACCCCGAGCGGCACGGAGACCGGGTCTTCCAGGTGCCCGAGCGGGAGACCCGCGAGGATCGGCACGCCGAGCGGGCTGAGCCGGTCCCTGAGCACGTCCAGGACGTTCCAGCCGCGGTCCTCGTAGTCGTCGAACCCTTCGAGCGTGCCCACCGCCACGCCCGAGATCCCGTCGAGCGCCCCGGACAGCAGGAGCTGGGTCAGGGCGCGGTCGACCATCCCGAGGCCGACCGTCCGGTGGATCTCCAGCAGCAGGACGTGGCCGTCGAGATCGTTGTCGACGATGCCGACGCTGCGCGCGAGCATCTCGAGGTTCCCGCCGAACAGCGGCCCCGAGGCCGTGCCCGTGGTCGTGAGATACGCGCCGTACTGGCCGTTGTCCCTGCGCACCGGCTCACCGGTCTCGCCCCGCAGGAGGCGCAGCACGGTCTCCGCCCGCGTCCCGGCCACGGCGCCGTGGACCGACGGGACGCCCGCCTGGTGCCAGACCTGGTGCAGGGCGGTGATGTCGCTGAACCCGATCAGCGGCTTGGGGTCCGCCCGGAGCGCGTCGGTGTCGACGTCGCGCAGCAGGCGAAGGCTCCCGCTTCCCCCGCGCAGGGTGAGGATGGCGCGGACCTCCGGGTCCCGGATCGCGACGTTGAGGTCCGACGCGCGCTCCGGGTCACCGCCGGCCATGTAGCCGAACCGGTCGTCGGCGTGCTTGCCGAGACGCGCCTTGAAGCCCCACGACTCGACGGTCGCGACGCTCTCCGCCAGCCAGGACTCGTCGCTCCAGCTCGCCGGCGAGACGAGCGCGACGGCGTCGCCGGGCTCCAGCCTCCGGAGGGGTGCTACCTGGGGCCGGGGCTGTGCGACGCGCGACATGCCCCGGACGTTACCCGCTCGGCGCGAGGGTGCTGATCAGTCCGCGGTGATCCCGTGCAGCAGGCCGGTGGTCTGCCCGATCTCGATGAGGTAGCCGTCCGGGTCACTCAGGTAGCACCGCAGCTCAGCCCCGCGATCCTGGGGTTCGGTGAGGAAGTACGCGCCCTTCGCCCGCGCGTCCGCGTAGAACCCCGCGATGTCGGCGACCCGGACGTTGAGGAACGCCGAGACCGGGTCGCCTGGCTCCGGCGGAGTGAGGACGACGTCGGGCTTGTCCGGGGTCGGTCCGCCGCCGGGATTCATGATGATCCAGGTGTTGGCCACCCGGACGGTCGCGGGGTTCTCTGCCCGGACAACCCGCCCGCCGAAGATGTCGGCGTAGAACTCACGCGACACCGCGACGTCGCGGACGGTCAGAAAATGGGTCACGACCAGCCCCTGCTCAGGGGCGGGGAAATCGTCGGTGCTCACGCTGCTGCTCCTGTCCTTGGCGGCCTCGGCGAGCCGCCGACATGCCGACCGGACAGCCGCCGCATCTGTGACCGCGTTCCCCTTGATACCTGCGGTGCCCGCCGAGGCACTGGAATCACCCCGGACATCCATTGTTCGCCGAAGCGCCGAGTGGGAGTGTGCGGCCATGACGACGGCCGACACCCCCAGGAAGGGCTTCTGGCAGCAGGTCGGACGACCGTTCCGAGCTCTCGGTCGCGGTCTGGGCCGGGTGTTGGAGGCCCTGGACCTCGTCAGCCTGATCGTCAACCTCGTCCGCGGCGTCATCTGGCTCTTCCGCAGCATCGGGCGCACGATCTCCGACGCGTCCTGGTAGGGCGCCGGCCCCGTGCGATCCTGCACGCATGGATCAGGTCGTTCAGGAAGCCACTCGGACAGCTCTGCTTGAGCTTTGCCGGAGCGGCTCGCCGATCGTCCGCGAAGAGAACGCCAACGAAGTGATCGCCGTCGCCGCGCGGCGCTGGCGATCATTCGAGCGACGTAGCGCCAAGCGCTCAGGCGATCTCGACGCAAGGACTGAGGACCTCGCCAAGGGACTACGAGAGCACTTCGAGGGGCGGACGCACCTCGTGGGCCCACTCATGGAGGACTACCGGTTCGTGGCCGGCGTCCTTGCAACTGAGTTCACACAGAGGATCTGAGCCGGCGACCTGACATGGGCAAGGCGCTACCGGATCGACAGACGGCATCACGCCAGCGTTGCGAGGTCGGCAGGTTGCGTCGAAGTCGGCACAGGCCTGTGCCGACCTGAATGCAACCTGCCGACCTGACCTGCGAACTGCCGACCTCGCCGCGCACCACAAACGAAAGAGCCCCTGACCACATGGGTCAGGGGCTCGTTCGTCACTCAGGGTGCGGTAGCGGTGGGATTTGAACCCACGGTGGACTTTCACCCACACACGCTTTCGAGGCGTGCTCCTTAGGCCGCTCGGACACGCTACCTTCGCCCGCCACATCAGTAGCAGACCGTAGGAGGATACCCGGTCGGAGCCCGGTTCCACGAATCGGTTCTCCGACGGCCTCCGGCAGGCCCTCGACGCCCGCCCCCGCGCCGCCTAGCACCGGCCCGCCGGGCACCAAGACTCCCAGCCACCTCCCAGCAGAGCACAGGCTCAGCCCAGCCGTACCCCAGGAACCGGCTGGGTCCATGCGTTTACCTCGTGTTCATCACCCCGATAACCCCGGAGATCCGATGAACCAGCTCATGCTCTACGCGGTCGACCTCGTCGCCGTCACCATCCTCACCTTCGCGCTCTACTTCCCGCGGCACCGCCGGCGCGACCTCGTCGTCGCCTACCTCGGCGTCAACGTGGGGGTGCTCGCGGTGTCCGCGACGCTCTCCGCGAGCGCCGTCGCCGCGGGTCTCGGCCTGGGCCTGTTCGGCGTGCTGTCGATCATCCGGCTGCGCTCCACGGAGCTGTCGCAGCACGAGGTCGCCTACTACTTCGCGTCGCTCGCGCTCGGCCTGCTGGGCGGGCTCGGGACGAGCGCCGGCTGGCTCGGGCTCGCGGGCAGCGGCCTGATCCTCCTGGTGATGGCGCTGGCCGACCATCCCCGCCTGTTCGCGAGGCACCACAGCGAGCTGGTCGTCCTCGACCGCGCGATCCCCGACCAGACGGAGCTGGTCGCGTACCTGGAGCAGCTCCTCGGGGCTCGCGTGCACGCCCTGTCCGTGCAGCGCCTGGACCTCGTGAACGACTCCACCTGGGTCGACGTCCGCTACTCCGAGGCGCGCCGCCTGCCGATCGTGACCGACGACGGCACCGGCGCCCCCACCACCCTGCACCCGAGCACCCCGCAGCAGGGAACCACCGGCAACGGGCACCCCGAGCTGGCGGCAGCCCGATGATCGACACCCTCGCCCCCGTGACCCTCGACGAGCTGAACGAGGCCGCCGCGCTCCAGACCCGGCGCGACCGCAAGTACGTGCTCACCCCGGACGAGCTCGACGACCTGCTCGCGGCCCTGCCGCCGGCCCGGGTGCTGGAGATCGACGGGTCCCGCTCGTTCGCCTACGACTCCACCTACTTCGACACCCCGGAGCTGGACGCGTACCGCCTCGCGGCGACGCGCCGCCGTCGTCGGTTCAAGGTCCGCACGCGGACCTACGTGGACACCGGAACCTGCTTCGTCGAGGTGAAGACCCGGGCGGGCCGCGGCACCACGGTCAAGGAGCGGCAGCCGCACGACGACGCCGACCACCTCGGCCCGGCCCGCACCTTCGTCGCCGACCGCCTGGCCGACGCCGGGGCGCCGTCGGCGCCCGTGCTCAACCCGACCCTGCGGTCTCGCTACCACCGCACCACCCTGCTGCTCGACGACGCCCGCGTCACGCTCGACACCGGCCTCGTCTGGGACCTGCTGGTCCCGGCCGCACCGGACAACGCCGACGCCAGGCTCACCGACGCCGACCACACCGAAACCAGCCCGGCCGACGCCTCAGTGCTCCGCAGCGCCACGATCGGCGACCTCGTGGTGGTCGAGACCAAGACCGCAGCCGGCTCCGGGCCCTCGTCCGTGGACCGTCTCCTCTGGCGCGCGGGTCACCGTCCCGACCGCATCTCCAAGTACGCCACCGGGCTGGCCGTGCTGGAGCCCGGCCTGCCGGACATGCCCTGGCGGCGCCTCGTCCGCCGTCGGCTCACCGTGAGCGCGCCCACCACCGCACGACACCTCCTGACCAGCGAGAGGACCTCAGCATGAAGATCCGCCGACCCCGCCCATTCCTGACCGCCACGATCTCCGGCGCCCTCGTGCTCGGCGCCCTCGCCGGGTGCAGCACGGCCACCGCCGAGACCACGAGCGGCACGGGCACGACCACCACGACGACCATCTCGGAGGTGGCGACCACCACCGACGACGCACTGGCCGACAACGAGGACTACACCGACCTCGCGGCACTTGCCGAGGAGACCTGGGACACCGCGGACGAGACCACCGTCTCGCTCGACGGCGACAGCGCCACGGTCTCCGGCGACGGCGCCACCGCCGACGGCTCCACCGTCACCATCTCGGCGCCGGGCACCTACCGGATCAGCGGCACCCTGGACGACGGCCAGGTCGTGGTCAGCTCCGAGGCCGACGGCCTCGTGCGGCTCGTGCTTGACGGCGCGGACATCACCAGCTCGACCGGGTCCGCGGTCGCAGTCACGCAGGCCGACGACGTGTCCGTGGTGCTCGCGGACCGCTCCTCCAACAGCCTGACCGACGCCGCGACCTACACCGACACCAGCGAGGACGCGCCCAACGCCGCCCTGTTCTCGGCCGACTCGATGGTCATCTCGGGCACGGGCTCGCTGGACGTCACCGGCAGCACGAACGACGGGATCGCCTCGAAGGACGGCCTCGTGATCGCGGGCGGCGACATCACCGTCACCGCGGTGGACGACGGCGTGCGCGGCAAGGACTTCCTGGTCGTCACCGACGGCACGCTCGACGTCGACGCCGAGGGCGACGGCCTCAAGGCGGACAACGAGGACGGCACCAACGACGACGGCGAGACCGTCGGCTACGCGGCCCTCCTCGGCGGCACGGTCACCGTCACGTCCGGCGACGACGGCGTGCACGCCGAGAGCGACCTCGTGGTCGACGGCGCCACGGTCACCGTGGCCGAGTCCGTCGAGGGCCTGGAGGGGGCGCACATCCTGGTCGCGAGCGGCACGGTGGACGTCACGTCGTCCGACGACGGCTTCAACGCCGCGGGCGGCACGAGCACGACGACCGACACCGCCACGACCGACGACTCCGGGGCGGACGCCGCGACCGGCCAGGACTCCGGCGCCCAGGCCCCCGCGCAGGGCGAGGCGGCCACGGGAGGCGAGCCGCCGGCGTCGGGCACCATGCCGGACGGCGAGCCGCCGCAGGGCGGAGGCGGCGGCGCGGGTGGCGGTGGCGGCATGCCGGGCGAGGCCGCGGGCGACTACTCGCTCGTGATCACGGGTGGCGACGTCACGGTCGACGCCGGGGGCGACGGCCTGGACTCGAACGGGACCCTGACGATCTCCGGCGGCGACGTCACGGTGTTCGGCCCGACGGACGGCGGCAACGGCACCCTCGACAGCGCCGGCGCGCTCACGGTGCAGGCCGGCACGCTCCTCGCCGTCGGCACGTCCAGCATGCTGCAGACGCCGGGCGACGGTTCGGAGGGCTGGGTCGCCGCGACCTTCGACACCCTGGCCGCGGGCACGGAGCTCACGGTGGTCGACTCGTCCGGCACCACGGTGGCGACAGTGACCCTGGCCAAGGACGCCCAGTCCGTGGTCCTGGCCTCCGAGGCCGTGACCACGGGCGAGGAGTACACGATCCAGGCCGACGGCACGGACGTCGCCACGGCCACGGCGGGCGAGTCCCCGGCGAGCACCGGCATGGGTACGCAGCCCTGACCGTCGGCCGCAAAGACGTGTCAGACGCTCAGGTCACCCCGGCGACCTGAGCGTCCGACACGTCGAGGGGGCGGCTCAGTAGACGTAGGGCCAGCCCGCGGAGTCGTAGCCGAGGAGGTTGATGCCCAGCCGCGAGGCCCCGCTGTCGGTGTAGTAGTGGTAGAAGAGCGCATCGGCGTCGCTGTCCGGGAGCACCGCCTGGTGGCCGGTCCCGTGGAAGCTTCCGTGGCCGGCCAGGATCTCGGTACCGCCGCCCGACGTCATGGCCGTCCCGGCACGGTCCACGTAGGGACCCGTGACCGACGTCGACCGGCCCACCATCACGCGGTACGTGCTGCTCGCGCCCTGGCAGCAGGCGTCGAACGAGACGAACAGGTAGTAGTACCCGTTGCGGTAGTGGATGGTCGGCGCCTCGATGGCCCCGCCGCCCCGGCCTGCGATGCTCCGGAGCTCGGACCCCGAGCGCCTGCCCGTCGAGGAGTCGAGCGTGATCAGCTTGATGCCCGACCAGAACGAGCCGAAGCTCAGGTACCAGCGGCCGGACTGGTCGATGACGAGGTTCGGGTCGATCGCGTTGAAGCTGTCCGACGTGTTCGACTCGATGACGAGGCCCTGGTTGGTCCACGACCCCTGCGCGCCCGTGGTGCTCGTGGCGAGAAAGATGCCGGAGTGGTTCGAGCCGAAGGTCGACGCCGAGTAGTACAGGTAGTAGCGGCCGTTGACGTAGGTGATGTCGGGCGCCCAGAGGTGGTTGCTGCCGTTCGTGTACGCGTGCGTCCAGGAGGCGCCGTTCGGGAACACGGCCCCGGCGTCGCTCCAGCGGGTGCGGTCCGTCGACGTCTTCAGGGTGATCCCGTCGCCCGTGTGGGCGAGCAGGTAGTTGCCGCCGGGCGACTTGGCCACCTCCGGGTCGTGCACCCCGGTGCTCCCGGTGACGACGCCGGGGTCGGGGTAGGCCATCATGGCGGCGGGCGCCGCCGGTGCGATCGCGAGCCCTGCGGCGACGAGCAGCGCGACGGCCGCCTGTCGGCGTCGGGCGCTGGGGGTGAGACGTGCTCGGAACTGGTGCATCGTTGCCTCCGTCCGGTACGTGCCGGGCACGACGGAGCGGTGGCTGTGAGCGCTCACAATCGCCGCCGGACCTTCGTCGCTCCGGCTTCTACAAGGTTGTAGAACAGTGTGGAGGTGGGTGAATCAGCGCGTCAAGGGGCAGCCCGGGTCCGTCGAATGGCCTGTGAAATGTCCGGGGTCGCGGGGTAGTGTTCCGGACACCGCCGAGGGAGGACACCGATGCCCGCGCCCACACTCTTCGACTACGCGGACCACAGTCCGTACTCGAACCCCGGAAATCACACCGGATACTTCACCGAGCTGAGCACCGACCCGGAGGAGCTGCACCGGTTCGTCTGCACCGCCGTCGTGCACTACCGGGCCGATGGCCCGACACTGACCGACGAGCAGAAGAGCGACCCCGACCGGCGCTGGCTCACCTCGATCCTGGACGCCGCGGAGCTGCGCGCGCCCCTCGACGGGCCGCGCACGCAGGCGCAGCAGGTCGCGGGCTGCTGCCGCGACCACACGCTGCTGACGCTCGGCGTGCTGCGCACGCACGACGTGCCGGCGCGCTCCCGGATCGGCTTCGCCAACTACTTCGTGCCGAGCTGGAACGCCGACCACGTGGTGGGCGAACGCTGGGACGGGAAGCGCTGGGTGCGGTTCGACTCCGAGCTCGACCAGAAGGACTTCGACTTCGACGTGCACGACATGCCCACCGGGCCGGAGTCGCCGTTCGTGACGGCGGCGGAGGCGTGGCTGGCGATCCGCGCCGGGACCGTCGACCCCGCGACGTACGGCGTGACGACAGAGGTGTCGTACCTGCACGGCAAGGACTTCGTGCGCTCCTACGTGCTGTACGAGGTGGCGCACCGGCACCGCGACGAGCTGCTGCTCTGGGACTTCTGGGGACCGCAGCTCGGCACGTCCTCCGTCCAGGAGGCCGCGGGCGGCCAGGCCGCGGCCTGGGTCCGGGACGCGGGGCTGGCGGGCGTGGACGTGTCCGACGCCGAGTTCGACGCCGTCGCCGACGAGCTCGCCTACCTGCTCGTGGCTGCCGACGCCGGGGACGGCGAGGCCGCCGACCAGCTCGCCGAGCTGTACCACGGGGACTCGCGGCTGCACCCGGGCAACCGTGTGCTGACGCTCTCCCCCACGGGCCACGACGGCATCACGGACCTCACCACCCGCTAGCGGAACGCGTCAGGCGGGCGCCGGGAGGCGGCGGACCAGCTCCTGCAGGACGTCGCTCGTCCCGGCGTCGACCTTGACCGTCGCGTACTTGTCGCCGCGCGTGATGCCGCGGTTCACGATGACGACGGGCTTGCCCGCCTCGGCCGCGTGCCGCACGAACCGCAGCCCGCTCATCACGGTCAGCGACGAGCCGGCGACGAGCAGCGCGTCGGCGGCGTCGACCAGCGCGAACGCCCGCTCCACCCGCTCGCGCGGCACGTTCTCGCCGAAGTAGACGATCTCCGGCTTGAGCACGCCCCCGCAGAACTCGCAGGGGGCCGGCTTGAAGTGCGCGGTCGACTCGATGACGGCGTCGGCGTCGGGCGCGATCTCCACGTCCGCGACGTCGCCCACGGACTCCAGGAAGCCCGGGTTGAGCTCGGTGAGCCGCTCCGCGAGGTGCGTGCGCGAGATGACCCGGCCGCAGTTGAGGCAGATCACGCGGTCGTAGCGTCCGTGCAGGTCGATGACGTTGCGGGAGCCCGCGTCCTCGTGCAGGAGGTCCACGTTCTGCGTGATGATGCCGGCGAGGATGCCGCGCTCCTCCAGCTCGGCGAACGCGCGGTGGCCGGCGTTCGGCGCGGTGCGGTCCACGTGCTGCCAGCCCACGTGGTTGCGCGCCCAGTAGTGCCGGCGGAACTCTTCGTCACCCACGAACTGCTGGTAGGTCATGGGGCTGCGCGGCGGGGAGTCGGGGCCGCGGTAGTCGGGGATGCCGGAGTCGGTCGAGACCCCCGCGCCCGTGAGCGCGGTGATCCGGAGGCCCGAGAGCACGTCCACGACGTCGTCCACGGTGGTGCGGGCGACCTCGACGGGCTCGGGCTGCCACGTGGTGGGTCGAGCTTGAGGGAACACGCTTACGAGGGTATGCCGCCGACTGCCCGGCGCACCCGTGGTGTGTTCCATTTCGCACCGCGGTTCGTCGTGCCGGTCGACGAGGACGCGCCGCCGCCGCGCCCGTCAGCCCCGCCGCGCCCCGAAGAACTCCCGGAGCAGCGCCCCGCACTCGTCCTCGCGGAAGCCGCCCAGCACCTCGACCTCGTGCAGCGCGCGCTGGTCGCGCACGAGGTCCCACACGGAGCCCGTGGCACCGGCCTTCGGGTCCCACGCGCCGAGGACCAGCCGCCGCACCCTCGACTGCACGAGGGCGCCCGCGCACATCGGGCAGGGCTCCAGCGTGACGACGAGCGTGCAGCCGGACAGCCGCCACTCGCCGCGTGCGGCCGCGGCCGCCCGCATCGCGAGCACCTCGGCGTGGGCGGTCGGGTCCCCCGTCGCCTCCCGCTCGTTGTGCCCGACGCCGATCACCTCGCCCGCCTCGTCGAGCACCAGGGCGCCGACCGGCACGTCGCCGGTGTCCAGGGCACGCCGGGCCTCGTCGAGGGCGACGCCCATCCACCGTTCCCAGTGCGCGCGGCGCTCCGCGGCGCTCAGTCCTGCTGTGTCAGACACACAGGTCACCCTAGTGACCTGTGTGTCTGACGGGGCGGTGCGGGGCCGGAGTGTGGGACTGGCGACTTTCCGGGGCTCCGCACCGCCCCGGCGTTCGACCGCCCGGTAGCGTTGGCCCCATGCGCCTTCACGTCGTCGATCACCCCCTGGTAGCCCACAAGCTGACCGTCCTGCGGGACGAGACCACGGACTCGCCCACCTTCCGCCTGCTGGTCGACGAGCTGGTGACGCTGCTGGCCTACGAGGCCACGCGCGAGATCGCCACCGAGCCGCACGAGGTGAAGACGCCGATCACCACCATGACGGGCACGCGCCTCGCGTCCCCGCCGCCGCTGGTGGTGCCGATCCTGCGGGCGGGCCTGGGCATGCTGGACGGCATGAGCCGCCTGCTCCCGACGGCGGAGGTCGGGTTCCTCGGCCTGGTGCGCGACGAGGAGACGTTCAAGGCCGTCACGTACGCGAACCGCCTGCCCGACGACCTGACCGGCCGCCACGTGTTCCTCATCGACCCGATGCTCGCCACGGGCGGCACGCTGGTCGCGGCGATCGACTACGTGCTGGAGCGCGGTGCGCGCGAGGTCACGGCCGTCTGCCTGCTGGCCGCCCCGGAGGGCATCGCGCTCCTGGAGGAGCACGTGGGCGACCGCGCGAACCTGTCGGTCGTGGTCGCGGCCGTGGACGAGCGCCTCAACGAGAAGGCCTACATCGTGCCCGGCCTGGGCGACGCCGGGGACCGGCTGTACGGCATCGTCTGACGCCGGCGTGGCGCCCCGACCGGGGCGCCCCGGGCGCTAGGCCTGCTCGCCCTCGGAGGTCGCGGGCTCGCAGCCGTCGAGGCCCATCAGCCGCCGCCAAGGGCTGTCCGTCGGCGCCCTGTTCACGGTCCGGGTCGTGAACGCGGCCTGCTCGGCGGACGGGTCGTCCGTCGTCGGCTCGCAGGTGGGCTCGGGCAGCACGCAGTTCTCGCCCTTCACCGCGAACGACTTCTCCACCGTGAAGGAGTTGCCCTCCAGCTCACGCGTCAGCCGCACGGTGACGTTGCCGTCGAGCGTGAACAGGGGCTGATGGGGCAGGGTGAACGTGGTCGACCCGGCCGGGACCGCCTGCTCCTCGCTCGTCGCGCCGGTGGCGTCCTGCACCAGCACACCGCGCCACTCGCGGCCGGTGCCGTTCTGCACCGTCGCCTTGATCTGCACGTTCTGGTCGACGCACTCGGCCGCGGCCTCGACCGTGAGCTGCTCCGCCGTCGGCCAGGTCACCTCGGCACAGGACTTGAAGGCGACGTCGAGCTGGTCGAGCGTCTGGCCCGCCGCCGTCAGCGCCACGGTGTTGGTGCCCCAGGCCACCGGGAACTCGATCACCTCGGTCTGCCCGGCGGGCACGGTCCGGGTGACGTCCCCGACGTGGAACGGCACGGGCAGGGTCGAGGCCGTGTTGTCCGCCGTGACCTGGAAGGTCTGCACCGAGTGGTCCTTCTCGGCGTCGAACACGCAGGACTCGGCCGCCATGGTCCGCTCGCCCGCCGCAGGCTGGATCTGGGCGGCGGCGAAGGACTGCGTCGGGTTGTTGGCGGGCGTGCTCGACGCGTCGGCGAGGTCGCCGTCGGAGTCCGCGACCTCGCGGGAGAGGTGGAACGTTACGTCGCCCGCCGGCATGTGCGTGCGCTCGGTGTTCACGGAGAGGTCCACCGAGCCGCCGGCCGCGACGGGCAGCTTGACGGTCTTGAGCGTGTCCTCGCCCACGGGCACGGACATGACGGCCGACATCGACTCGTTCGTCTTGTTGGTGATCGTGCCCTGGACGGCCACGGTGCCGCCCGAGTTGACGGTCTGCACGCTCGTCGTGGTGTCCCACGCGGGCTGGTAGCAGTCCACCGAACGGTGGTCACCGGCGGCGACGCGGGTCTCGTAGGTGTTGCCGTCCACGGCCGTGGTCAGCACGAACGTGGCCTGGCCGGCCGGAACGCGCAGGCCGTCGTGCACCGTGACCCGGGCGGACTCGCCGGGCGCCACGTCCTTGCCCGTGGACTCGCGGCTGCCGGCCGCCTCGAGGGCGACGCGCACGACGCGCTGGGTCGTGTTGGTGTAGCTGCCGATCACGGCGGCGTCGGCCTTGTCGACCCCGCCGGTGGCGAGGCAGGACGCGGTGACGGTGCCCACGCCGGCACCGGCGTTGGCCCAGGCCGAGGTGGCGACCAGCGTGGCCGAGGCGGAACGTGCGCTGCCGGCGAGGACCGGCCGGACGTTCGCCACGCCCAGCTCGGCGGGCTGCGCCGTGGACGACGCCGCGGTGGTCACGTTCAGCGACACGTCGACAGCGCCGTCCGGCTCGATCTGCGACGACGACAGGTAGGACCCGGAGATCGGCGAGCACAGCCAGGAGTTCGGCAGGTCACCGGCCCCGCACGAGAGCTGCGCCTGCTCCGACGCCGGCTTGACGCCGTCGGGCAGGGACACGGCGACGGCCCAGCCAGGACCGACCGTGCGGTCACCGGTGCTGACCAGCGTGACGGGCAGCGGCGCGCTGCCCGGGCTGGACAGCGAGACGTCCCGGGTCTGCGCGGACAGCTCCGGGCCGAACGCCGCGACCGTGCGGCTCGGCAGGTCGACGTTCATCGCCTGGAGGCCGTCGGCCCAGACCTTGGCGCTCACCGGGTAGTCACCGCCGGCGTTGGCCTGCACCGGCACGACCACGCTGCGCGTCGCGCCCTGGGCGAGCTCGCCGATCGAGCAGAGCACGACGTTGGCCCGCTCGGTCGGCGTGCAGCCGACCGGGGCCTCGACCGGGACGGAGCCCTCGGTGGTGGGCGCGCTGGGCGACGCGCTCGGCGACGTCGGCATCTCGATCTCGCTGGTGGACGAGCCCGCCGAGGCGTCGGCCTTCGCCTCCGACGACGTGCCACCGGTCGCGACGGGCGTCGGCGTGGCCTCGGCGGTGGGCGGCGCACTGCTGGAGATCAGGCGGCCGCCGATCCCCGTCCCGAAGGAGCCCTCCGGCTTCGCGGCGCTGAGCCCGTTCGGGAGCGTGACCTCGAGCTGGGCGCCGGTCGCGTCGGCGGCGCCCGTGTTCTCCACGGTGAACGACAGGTTCTGGCTCTGCCGGGGTGCCAGCGGCTGCGCGGCGTCCGCGTAGTCGACCTCGATGTACGCGGTGTTCTCGTTGGGCACGACGTCGGTCGGCAGCACGGGGTTGCCGCCCTTGACCTCCTCGGCGGAGCCGCCGCCCGGCAGCTCCCGGCCGTCGTTGGTGGCGATCACCGTGTCGATCAGCGTGTCCGCCTCGGGCGGCGCCGTGATCTGCAGCGCCGCGACCAGGCCGACGGCGGCGACGGCGAGCGCGCCCGCGGCCACGCTGCCACCCGTCGCGGCGGCTGCGGCCGACGCGACGGCGCCCGCGGTGGTGGAGACGGCGGACGACACCGCGCCGGAGAACGAGCCGCTCGACGCCGCGCTCATGGCGGAGGCGGAGTGCGCGCCACCGGCCGCCGCGCCCGCGCCGGCCTTCGCGGCGACGACCATGCCGCCGATCGGGGCGCCGGCACCGACCAGGGCGAGGCCGCCCGCGCCCAGCACCAGCGGGGCGATGACGGTCTTCATGCCGTGCGCCACGTCGTGCAGCTCGAGCACGAGGGCGCTGCACGTGGCGCAGGTGGACAGGTGCTCGTCGATCTTGGTGGTCTCGCGCTTGGACAGGCTCGCCCGCACGTACCCGCCGAGCAGCGGGTTGACGGTGCGGCAGGTGTCGGACGGCGCGTGCGTCAGGTGCTGCTGGAGGTACCCGGCCCGCAGCGCCTCCTTGGCGCGGTAGAGCAGGGCGGACACGCCGTTGGGGCTGAGCCCGAGCACGGGCGCGACCTGGGCCGGCTTGAGCTCGTCCACGAGCACGTACCAGAGGACCTCGCGCCACCGCTCCGGCAGGTCGACGTAGGCCTTGGCGATCACGCTGCGCTCGAAGCCCTCGAGCGCCGGGTCGTCCTTCGAGGCCACCCGGCCGAGGACGGACTCGATCTCGTCGTCGGTGCTCGGTCGGGTGCGCGCGGCGCCGCGCGACACGTCGAACGACCGGTGGCGGACCATCGTGTACAGGTACGGGCGGAACCCGGCGTCGGGGCCGACCCCGCGGCGCAGCATCTCGAACAGCTTGCTGAACGCGTCGGCGACGACATCCTCCGCGTCGGCGGCCGGGACGTACTGGCGGGCGAGGGCGCGAGCGGCGGCCGAGTGACGCTCGTAGAGCACGCCAAAAGCATCGCGGTCACCTGACCTGACCTGCAGGATCAGTTCCGCGTCGCTAGGGGTTTCCCCTGTGCTGCTCTCGACTTGCCTCACGTCTACCCAGACTCTCGCGGTGGTCGCGCTGCCGTTGACTGTCGCCGTCCTGCCAAGACTATAGAGCCAGGCGCAAGATTTAGGGGGTGGAATTCCAGATTCCGGGGTGATGCCCGGGTGAAGTCCGGCACGTCACCTCCGAAGGTGCGTCATGATGTATCCCCGTGAGGGTCCCATCAGTATGAGCGAGGCACAGCAGGAGGCGCGGGTGCGTGTGCACGACCTGCGCGAGCGGTGGCGCGCTACGAGTCTGGCGTCGGTATGGATCCGGCCGAACGACTGGGAGCACCCCGCCGCAGAAGCGCTAGCAGAGGCACTGGCCGAGGGCCGTGGCGTGATCGCGCCGGCCGAGCGGCTCGGTGCGGCGCGCGCCGGTGTGGGTGCCGGGATCACCGAGGCCCTGGACGACGTCGCCTGCCTCTACGCCGCCTTCGGGCGCCCCACGGACGTCGGCGCGCTGCGCGCCGCGGCGATCGGCTGGGTCGGGGAGCGCGAGCGCGTGCCCTACCAGATCGCCACGCACGACCCCTCGACCGGTCTGCCCACGGGTGAGTACCTGGGCGAGCGGCTGCGCGAGACCTACGGCGTGGCCCAGCGCACCGGCTCGACCGCGGGCGAGTCCCACTGCCTGCTGGTGCTCGACGTGGGCCTGGAGAACCTCGACACCTGGCAGCGCCTGGCGCGCTCCGCCGCGATCGGCCGCACCCTGCACCAGGTGTTCGGCGAGGGCCACCCGATGGCCGCCGTGGGCGACGGCACGTTCGTGGTGCTGTGCGAGCGCGGTCCGACGACGGCGGAGCTCGGCCAGTCGCTGCGCCGCGTCGTGGAGCGCAACGCCGAGGTGCTCGGCCTGACGACAGAGGTGCGCCGCCCGACCCGGGTGTGGGTCGAGCGGCTCCCCGGGACGCACGGCGACGCCCTGCTCCTCCTGGACCACCTGGCGCGCTGAGGGTCCGGGTGCTCGACGACGAGCACCCGGACCCTCGGCCCTGCCTGACGTACTCAGACCTGCTGCGCTGCGCCGTTCGGCTCGAAGGTGAGGCAGTCGGCGTGGCCCGGGTCCTCGGGGCCCGGTCCCACGCGGATCGACGTCGCGTTGCACTCCAGGTGGTCGTTGTGGGCGCACTCCGCGCGCTGGCAGGCGCCGACGTGGGCGATCACCTTCTCCAGGCCGCCCTTGGTGCTCAGGGGGATGAACGTGGCACAGGCGGCGTCGCCCGCGTGCCCTCCGATGGTGACGGCGCCGGCGTGGCAGCCGTGCTCGTGGTTGTACCCGCAGCCGTCGATCGAGCACTCGACGACCTCGGGCATTTCCATCAGCGTGCTCATGGCATCTCTCCTCGCTCGGTGCGTCACTCCTGCGGAATACACCGATCGTATTCCGAAATGGCGGATCGCGTAGAGCAAGGAATGCCTTACCTATACTCGGGCGTGCATTCTTGATTAACGAAAGAATGGCATTGCTGAAATCAGCCGCGCACCGAGGAAGCGGTCACTCCTCGCGCCGCGGGGCCGGCCGCCAGAGCACCACGGCGCCCCCGCCGGCGGCACGGTGCTCCAGGTCGACGCGCACCGCCGCGCTGCGGACGCGCTGACCACGCTGGACCACCACGACGTCGCCCGCGGCCGGCCCGGCGGCGAACACGCGCCCCTCCTCCTGGACCCGCATCAGCAGGTCGCCGAGGCGCTCCTCCAGGACGGAGACGTGCGCCTCCAGGTCGAGGATCCGCTTGATCCCGGCGAGGTTGATGCCCTCGCCCTGGGCGAGCCGCTGGACCTGGAGCAGGCGTGCGATGTCGCGCCGCGAGTACCGGCGGCCGCGGCCGCGCGTACGCCGGGGCACCACCAGGCCGAGCCGGTCGTACTGCCGCAGCGTCTGCGGGTGCATGCCCGCGAGCTCGGCGGCCTTGGACACGGTGAGCACGGGTGTGTCGTCGTCGACCATGCGCACCTCCCAAGTCTGTTTTGCACTGTTGGTGCGGGCAGGTTAGCCGAACCCGGTGCGGCAGGGCAGCCGCCCCACCGCACCGGTCGTCATTCCGCCGCCCGCGCGGCCAGCCCGGCGCGCACGTCCTCGCCGTCGCTCTCGGCGGCGAACGTCTCCAGCGCCTGCCTGGCCTTCTTGCTGAGCTTCTGCGGCACGGCCACCTGCACGGTGAAGAGCAGGTCACCGGTCGCGTTCGCCGTCCGCACGCCACGGCCCTTGACGCGCAGCACCCGGCCCGACGGCGTGCCCGCGGGCACCTTGAGCCGCACGGTGGCGCCGTCCAGGGTGGGCACCTCCAGCGTGGTGCCGAGCGCCGCCTCCGCGAACGTGACGGGCACGGTCATGCGCAGGTCCACGCCGTCCAGCGTCCAGACCGGGTGGGGCGTGACGTGCACGGTGACCACGAGGTCGCCCGCCGGACCGCCGGCCACCCCGGGCCGGCCCTTGCCGCGCAGCCGGATCTTCTTGCCGTCGTTGATCCCCGCGGGGATCCGGGCCGTGATGGTGCGGCCGTTGACCTCGAGCTCCGCCGTCGTACCCTCCACGGCTGCCCGGAACGGCAGCGTGACCTGGGCGACGACGTCCGCGCCCGGGGTCGGGGTCGTGTATCCGGTGGTTCCCGCGCCGTAGGCCGTTCGGCCTGCGCCGGCGCCGAACATGGAGCCGAGGATGTCCTCGAAGCCGCCGTTCCCGCCCTGCGGGTAGCGGACGCGCGGCCCGCCCCGGCCGCCCGTGCCCTGGGCGCCGCCGAACATGGCGCCCATGATGTCCTCGAACCCGCCGGCCCCGGCACCGCCGGCACCCGCCGAGAAGCGGGCGCCGCCCGCCATGGCGCGCACCGCGTCGTACTGGCGGCGCTGCTCCGCGTCGGAGAGCACCGCGTAGGCCTCGCCGATCTCCTTGAACTTGGACTCCGCCGCGGCGTTCCCCTGGTTCTGGTCGGGGTGGTACTGGCGCGCGAGCTTGCGGTAGGCCTTCTTGACGGCCGCGTCGTCGGCGTCCTTGGACACGCCCAGCACGGCGTAGAAGTCCTTCTCCATCCAGTCCTGACCGGTCATGGCACCTCCTTCCGCACTGTGGCCCGGAAGCCGGGCCCGCCCCCTCAGGGTCGGGCCCGGCCGCCGGGACCAGGACTACTCGGGCCCGACGACGCCTACGCGCGCCGCCCGGACCACCTTGTCGCCGATCTTGTACCCGGGCTCCACCACGAGGTTCACCGTGGCGGCCGTCGCGTCCGCGTCGGTCGAGTGCATGAGCGCCTCGTGCAGGGTGGGGTCGAACTCCTCCCCCACCTTGCCGAACCGCTCGACGCCGAACTTCTGCAGGCTCTGGTCGAGCTTCTCCGCGATCGCCGCCATGGGACCGCTCAGCTCGCCGTGCTGCTTCGCGCGCTCGACGTCGTCGAGCACGGGCAGCAGCGCCGCCAGCACGTCCTGCACGCCCCGGTCGCGCGCGGCGTCCTGGTCGCGCAGCGCCCGGTTGCGGTAGTTCGTGAAGCTGGCCCGCTCGCGCTGCAGCGCGTCCAGGTGCTCCGCCGCCTCGGCCTTGGCCTTGAGGACCGCGGACGCCTCGGCGGCGTCACCGGAGGGCTCGAAGTCGAGCCCGGCCAGCGGGTCGCCAGACGCGTCCCCCTGGGCGGGGGCCGCGGCGGAGTCGTCCGCCGCGGCGGCGTCGTCCGCCGGAGCGGGCTCGGCCGGGCGCGCCTCGTCGCCGGAGGCGTTCACCTTGCGCTTGTCCGTGAACTGGAAGGGGTGCTCCCCCGAGCCCTCGGGCTCGGGGGGTCCCTGCTGGTGCTCGTCCGTCACTTGCGCTCGTCCTCGTCGTCCACGATCTCGGCGTCGACGACGTCCTCGTCCTTGGCGGACTGGGCGTTCGCCGGCTGCGGATTGCCCTCGGCACCCTGCGCCGCGGGCTGCTCGGCCGCGTACAGCGCCTCGCCGATCTTCTGCGACGACGCGCCGAGCTTCTCGTACGAGCTCTTCACGGCGTCGGCGTCCTCGGCCTCGAGCGCGGCCTTCACGGCGGCGATGTCGGCCTCGACCTCGGTGACGACCTCGGCCGGGAGCTTGTCGCGGTTGTCCGCGATCTGCTTCTCCATGGAGTACGCGAAGGCCTCGGCCTGGTTGCGGGTGTCCGCCTCCTCGCGCCGCTTCTTGTCCTCCTCGGCGTGCAGCTCGGCGTCCTTGACCATGCGGTCGATGTCGTCCTTGGGGAGCGCGGAGCCGCCCGTGATCTTCATCGACTGCTCCATGCCCGTGCCGCGGTCCTTGGCGGACACGTGCACGATGCCGTTCGCGTCGATGTCGAACGTGACCTCGATCTGCGGCACGCCGCGCGGGGCCGGCGCGATGCCGGTGAGCTCGAAGACGCCCAGCGGCTTGTTGTCACGGGTGAACTCGCGCTCGCCCTGGAACACCTGGATCGCCACGGACGGCTGGTTGTCGTCCGCCGTGGAGAAGACCTCGCTGCGCTTGGTCGGGATCGCGGTGTTGCGCTCGATGAGCTTGGTCATCACGCCACCCTTGGTCTCGATACCGAGGGACAGCGGGGTGACGTCGATCAGCAGGACGTCCTTGCGGTCACCGGAGATGACGCCGGCCTGCAGCACGGCGCCGACGGCGACGACCTCGTCCGGGTTCACGCCCTTGTTGGGCTCGCGGCCACCGGTGAGCTCCTTGACGACCTCGGTCACGGCGGGCATGCGGGTGGAGCCACCCACGAGCACCACGTGGTCGATGTCGGAGACCGAGATGCCGGCGTCGCGGATCACGGCGTGGAACGGCGCCTTGGTGCGGTCGATGAGGTCCTGCGTCATCTGCTGGAACTGAGCCCGCGTGAGCTTCTCGTCCAGGTGGATGGGGCCGTTCTCGCTCATCGAGAGGTACTGCATCGAGATGTTGGTGCTCGTCGCGGACGAGAGCTCCTTCTTGGCCTGCTCAGCGGCCTCACGGAGGCGCTGCAGGGCGATCTTGTCCTTCGACAGGTCGACGCCCGAGGAGTTCTTCACCTGCTTGATGAGGTGCTCCACGACGCGCTGGTCCCAGTCGTCACCACCGAGGCGGTTGTCGCCGGAGGTGGCGCGCACCTGGATGGTCGAGAAGTCGTCCTCGTCCTTGCCCACCTCGAGGAGGGAGACGTCGAACGTGCCGCCACCGAGGTCGAAGACCAGGATGAGCTCGTCCTCCTTGCCCTTCTCCAGGCCGTAGGCGAGCGCGGCCGCGGTGGGCTCGTTGACGATGCGCTTGACGTCCAGGCCGGCGATCTGGCCGGCGTCCTTGGTCGCCTGACGCTCGGCGTCGTTGAAGTACGCCGGGACCGTGATGACGGCCTCGGTGACGGGCTCGCCCAGGTACTCCTCGGCGTCGCGCTTGAGCTTGCCCAGGATGCGGGCCGAGATCTCCTGCGCGGTGTACTTCTTGTCGTCGATGTCGACGGTCCAGTCCGTGCCCATGTGGCGCTTGACCGAGGAGATGGTGCGGTCCACGTTGGTGACGGCCTGCCGCTTGGCGACCTCACCGACCAGGACCTCGCCCGTCTTGGAGAACGCGACCACCGAGGGGGTGGTCCGCGAGCCCTCCGCGTTGGCGATGACGGTGGGCTCCCCGCCCTCGAGGACTGCCACCACCGAGTTCGTCGTACCGAGGTCGATACCTACTGCGCGTGCCATGTCTGCTGCCTTCCTTCGACAGATTGAGTCTGCTGCACTCAACTTAAGCCGGTGTTCGCGAGGAAGCAAGCCGACCCTCGCAAAGTTGAGTCCACTTCACTCAACTATGAACCGGGCTGAAAAGTTCCCGGCGGGATTATCGTGAGCAGCATGCCCTTCCATGCCGCACTGACGGCCGACGTCGCGCTGCGCGAGCTCAGCAAGGACGACGCCGTCGCGCTCGCCGACGCCTACGTCCGCAACCGCGCGCACCTCGCCCCGTGGGAACCCGAGCGGCCCGAGGAGTTCTACACCGCCGACTGGCACCGGGAGCGCCTGTGGACACAGGTCCTGGAGAACTCGACCGGCCGCGGGCTGTACACCGTGCTCGAGTCGGACGGCCTGATCGTTGGCCGGCTGAACCTCACCGACGTGGTCCACGGGGCCTTCGAGAACGGGCACCTCGGCTACTGGCTGGACGCCGGGTACACCGGGCGCGGCCTGATGACCAGGGCCGTCGGGGCGCTCGTGGCCCACGCCCGGGACGACCTGGGCCTGCACCGCCTGCAGGCGGCCACGCTGCCGCACAACACGGCGTCGCAGGCCGTGCTGACGCAGGTCGGCTTCGAGCGCATCGGGTTCGCGCCCAGCTACCTCAAGATCGCCGGCGAGTGGCAGGACCACGTCGTGTTCCAGCTCATCCTGCACGGTTGATCCGGCCGGCCGGAGCACCACGACACCCCGCCGTCCGCCATCTTTTCGCCCCTGTCAACAGGCGCGACGCTCTCACGTGCGGTACACAAGGGTGCACGGCCGAGGCCACAGGGGGTGGGGCATCGGACGAGTACCCCGCGGGCCAGCCCGCGGGTGCCTGATGCCCGGGACTCCGGGCCCCGACCGGGGGAGACCACCATGGCAAGCATCCACGGGAGCTCGTTGTCGATCGCGCTCCTGACAGCGCTGCTCGATCCCGAAGAAGACGGCCTCAGATCACCTCACGTCCAGGACCTGCTGCAGGAGGCGCTCGAGACGCGCGAGGACGCACGCGACGTGATCGTCGCGCTGCTCGCGTCGTCCGGGTCGATGCTGCGGCAGATCAGCTACCACAACGAGCAGGAACCCCTGGAGTCGCTGCAGAAGGTGGCCCTGGGCTTCCAGCGCAAGGTGGTCCAGCTCCCGAGCTGAGTCACCCCTGTGCGGGACCGGCCGCCACCGACTCCGCGTCGCGCAGCACCCGCAGCGTGTTGCCGCTGGTCAGCTTGCCGAGGTCGGCGTCGGACCAGCCGTTGTCCGCGAGGGCCGCGAGCAGGCGCGGGTAGCCCGTGACGTCCTCCAGCCCCTCGGGCAGGTTGGGCGTGCCGTCGTAGTCGCCGCCGAGGCCCACGTGGTCGACGCCGGCGACCTCCCGCACGTGCTCGACGTGCGCGACGACGTCGGACAGGGTGCTGCGCGGCTGCGGGTGCTCGTCGCGCCACCGCGCCATGAACGGCTCGAACGCGCCGAGGTCCGTGTTGGCGATGCCCTCCTCCGCGGCGGCCCGGGCGCCCTCGGCCCGCCACTCCGCGACGGCGGACGACACGAACTGCGGCACGAACGTCACCATGCACACGCCGCCGTTGGCGGCGAGGGTGCCGAGCACGTCGTCGGGCACGTTGCGGGGGACGTCGCAGACGGCGCGGGCGCTGGAGTGGCTGAAGATCACCGGGGCCGAGGTGACCCGCAGCGCGTGCCGCATGGTGCCCGCGGAGGTGTGCGAGAGGTCCACCAGCATGCCGATGCGGTTCATCTCGCGCACCACGTCCTCGCCGAACGGCGAGAGGCCGCCCAGCACCTCCTCGTCGGTGGCGGAGTCCGCCCACGGCACGTTGTCGTTGTGCGTGAGCGTCATGTACCGCACCCCGAGCGCGTGGAGCATGCGCAGCACGCCCAGCGACCCGTCGATCGAGTGGCCGCCCTCCGCGCCCATGAGGCTGGCGATGCGGCCGTCGCTCCAGGCCTGCTCGACGTCGGCCGCGGTGCGGGCGAGCCGCAGGCTGTCCGGGTACCGCTCGACCAGGCGGTGCACGCAGTCGACCTGCTCGAGCGTGGCCGTCACGGCGGCGCCGCCCTGGAGCTGCGAGGGCACGTACACGGACCAGAACTGGGCGCCCACGCCGCCGTCGCGCAGGCGGGGCAGGTCCGTGTGGGTGGTGGTGAGGCGCTGGGCGATGTCGACGGCGGAGAGGTCGTAGGACGACTGCTCGCGCAGCTCCCACGGGAGGTCGTTGTGCCCGTCCCAGACGGGGTGCTTCTCGAGGAGCGCGGCGAGGCGGTCTGCGGTCGTCATGCGGGCGACGCTACCCCGCCGCCCGGACCCTGCTGAGCCGCGCCCGGAGCTCGTAGGTCGTGAGCAGCTCGCCCGCGCGGCGCACGAGCTGGCCCGTCCGGGCCTCGACGTACTCCAGGTCGGTCCGCTCGGCCGCGACCGTCGTGTACCCGGCCCGCGCCTCCCGCACCTGGCGCCGGGCGGCCGACCGGTCGAGCAGGCCGCCCGCGGCGATCCCGGCGACGGCGACCGCGGAGGGCAGGAGCGCCCAGACCCAGAGCCGCGCGTCGAGGAACAGCAGGACCAGGACGAGCACGGCGGCGGTCATCCCGGCCACCGCCGCGCCGAGCGAGAGCCCGGCGAGCTCGGCCTCGGACCGGCCGGGCAGGAGCTCGCGCCGGATGCCGGGGCGCCACTCGTCGGCCAACGTGCCTCCAGGTCTCCGTGCGGGTCTCAGCAGACAGGTCAGGCCTGCAGGTCACCCCTCGGCGACCTGCAGGCCTGACGGTAGCGACGTCAGCTCACCCGCTGCCAGGTGCAGTTGGCCGTCTCGAACCCCTTGGCCGTGGAGGGCAGCGTGACCGTCGTCGGCTCGGTCACCGAGCCGGACTCCACGAGCTGGTCCCGGCTCGCGTCGGCGGTGAACTCCTTGAGGACCGCGTAGTAGCAGGAGCTCCCCTCGCCGCCGACCGGACCGGTCGTCACGTAGGTGCCGCGCTGGAGCTGGTCGCCGAGCACGTACACGCCGTTGTTGAACGTGCGCGTCTTCGGCGCCGCCATGCCCGAGTAGTACTTGCTCCACGCGCCGCACTCGTCGGACCAGAAGCCGTAGTCGGTCGACTTCACGGCGGCGATCCGCTGCCCGAACCCGTAGTCCCAGCCCAGGACCTCGGTGCGGGACTCCCGCTGCCACGCGCAGAACCGCGTGCCCGCCTGGGCCACGTAGGTGCCCGGGGTGACGTTGTTGCCGCCCACGAGGAACCCGCCGTTCGCGGGGATCGCCGTGGCCGGCTTGGCGACGGCGCCGGTCGGCCCGCCGGTCCGGACGACGGTCGCGTACCCGAACTTCCGGGCGGTGACGACCACCGAGATCTTCTTGCCGAGCTGCGGCCCCTTGACGGTGTACGACGAGCTGGTGGCGCCGGAGATCGGCACGCTGTCGGCGAGCCACTGGTAGGTGAACGCGGGCGACGGCTTCCAGGTACCGGTCTTGACCGTGAGCTTCGCGCCCACCCGGGCGCTGCCCGAGATGGTGGGCGTGGGCGACGCCGAGAACTTGGCGTCGACCGTGGAGTGGGCCGAGGTCACGGACTTCGTCGAGATGCCGGGACGCTTGCCCGTCACGGTCACGGTGAGCTTGCGGCCGTCGTACGACGTCGGGATCTTGAACGTCGACTTCGTCGCGCCCGAGATGTTCTTGCCGTCGATCTTCCACTGGTACGTGGTGGTGGTCCGCGCGGGCGTGGCCGGCGGGGCGACCGCGGACACGGTGGCGCCCGGGTAGGACATCCCGGAGATGCGCGGCGCCGCCATCACGAACGCGCCGTAGCCCACCGTGACGGCCGGGCTCGTGCGCGACTCGGGCGTGTAGCCCGCCCGCTTGCCGGAGAGGGTGACGGTCAGCTGCTTGCCGCGGTGCGTGCTGGTGGGCACGAAGGTGAAGCCGGTGGCGCCGGAGATCGCCGTGCCGTTCGCGAACCACTGGTACGTGAACGTGGTGCCCGAGGTCCAGGTGCCCGACTTCGCGTAGAGGGTGGTGCCCACCTTGGCGGTCGGGCTGATCGTCGGAGCGGTGGAGGAGAGGTCACCGATGCCGATGGGCTCGGTGGGCTCGCTGGTCACCGCGGTCGGGAGGTAGCCCTCGGCCGAGCCGACGACGGTCACGGTGATGCGCGCGCCCATGTCCGCCGGCTGCGGCTGGTACAGGAACTTGTTCGCGCCGGAGATCATCGCGCCGTCCCGGCGCCACTGGTAGGTGAAGTCGGCCACCGGGTCCCAGACCGGGTCCGGGTCCACGACCAGCGCGCCGCCCACGGACGGCTCGATGGCGTGGATCACCGGTGCGGGCGTGGCGGCGAACGTCTGCCCCTGCGCCGCCTGGTACGCCGCGAGGACGTCGAGCTTGCCCTCGCCCCACACGTTGTTGTCGTCGGCGTTCCCGCCGCAGGAGGTGTCGTTCACATCCTTGGCGGAGCCGTCCAGGAGCGCGCGGGTGGCGGGCACGTTGCCCACCAGCGCCGGCACGGCGTCCCACAGGAGCGCGACGGCGCCCGCGACGTGCGGGGCAGCCATCGACGTGCCGTCCCACTGCTCGTACCCGCCGCCGGGGACGGCCGAACGGACCTTGCTGCCGGGCGCGGCGATGTCGGGCTTCACGGTCCCGCTCTGTCCGGGACCGCGCGAGGAGTAGGGCGCGATGGTGCCCGACTGCGTGAACGCACCGACCGAGTAGGACGCCTGCCGCGAGCCCGGGCTGCCGGAGGACTCGCAGCCCAGCTCGCCGTCGTTGCCGTTGGACCAGGTGCTGAAGATGCCGGCCGCCTCCCAGGCGCCGATGACGTCCTCCATGAACGGGTCGCTCGACAGCGACAGGCCCCACGAGTTGTTCACGATGTGCGGGCGCTTGGCCGGGTCGGCGCCGGTGCCGTCGAGCCGGGTGGGCGCCAGGAGCCACTGGCCGGACGCGATGAGCGTGGCGTCCGCGCAGTCGTCGGCGCAGCCGTTCGCCGCGATCCACTCCGCACCGGGGGCGACGCCGATGTTCGTCGCGCCGTCGTCGGTGCCGACCATGGTGCCCATGGTGTGCGTGCCGTGCCCGTTGTCGTCCCGGGGGCTGGTGGCGCCGGCGCCCGTGGAGTCGAACCAGTTGTAGTTGCTGCCCGACGTCGCGCCGCGGTACTGCGCGGACAGCGCCGGGTGGGTGCGGCTCACGCCGGTGTCCAGGCCGGCCACGACGATGCCGTCGCCGGTGAAGCCCGCGGCCCACATGTCGTCGGCGTTGATCGCCTTGATGCCGTACGTCGAGGTGGCCGCAGCGTCGGGCGCGGCGCCGTCCGTCGACTCGGGCTCCTCGAGCGCGTGGCGCGTCGTCGGGCGCACCTCCAGGACCTGCGCGTCCGCCGCGAGGTCGGTCGCCAGCGCGAGCGAGCCGTCCTCGACCAGGATCGCGTTGGTGGCCCAGTACGAGGTGTACTCGGTGCCGGACTCCTCCAGGGCGGCGATCGCCTGCTCCTGGGACGCGTCGGCGGCCGCCTTGAGGGTCTCGTACACGTAGTCGCCGCGCTCGGACCAGCTCGTGATGCCGCCGGCCGCCGACAGGTCGGTCTCGCCGGCGAACCGCAGCCAGAAGTCGGTCTCCTCCTCGGCGCGGAAGGCCTTCGTGGCCGCGGTGGTGATCTTGTCGGCCGGGTCGACGGCGCTGCGCGCCACCTGCGGGGCCGCGCTCGGGCGGGATGCCGGTCCGTCCTCGTTGGCGGGGTCGGGCGCCGCGACGGCCGCGGCCGGGGAGGCGAGGAACGCGACGGTCGCCGCGGAGGCGACGGCGCGGGTCACTAACGTGCGACGAGACATAGGGCCGCTCCGAAAGGGTGATGGGGTGCCCCGTCACGGGCGGAGACCCCGCCGGTCACGGCAGGGAAGACAGCCGCACACTAGCGGCCGGACCGCCCACAGACCCCGTAAACTGGCAGAAATCACCCGCTCGGGCTCCCGCCGGGGGAAGCGCTCTCAGCCCCGTCCGCGCAGCCGGTCGATGTCGCGTCGCTCCCGCTTGGTGGGTCGCCCGGTACCCCGGTCACGCAGCCCGACGGCCTCGCGCTCCACCCGCGTCGGCAGGGCGGGGCTGTGGTCCAGGTACGCCTTGACTGCCAGGGGCGCCCCGACCCGCTTGAGCAGCAGCTCGACGACCTCGATGTCCCGGTCCCGGAGCGGGTCGCGCCACGTCACCCGGTCGCCGACGGCGACGGACGCCGACGGCTTGGCCACCTTGCCGTTGATCCGGACCCGGCCGCTCCGGCACAGCTCCGCCGCGACCGACCGGCTCTTGGTCAGCCGCACCGCCCACAGCCAGACGTCGATGCGCACCGCCCCATCCTCCCACCGCCGCGCCGTCAGGCGGACGGCTGGTACTCGAACCGCTCCACGGTAACGATCCCGGCCGACGGCGCGCCGTTGCTCGTCGCGACCAGGCCCAGCCACACACCCAGGAAGCCTCCTGCCGAGACGCTGTCGAGGGTGCGCCCGTCGGCGGTCGCGACCGGCGTCGGCAGCTCCTCCCCGACCCCCGCGAGCAGGACGTAGTCCTGCCCGCCGGCCTGCACGGCCAGGGTGACGGGGGCGTCGCCCGCGGGCAGCGGCCGCTCCCCGAGCACGGTGGCCACGCCCGCCCGGTGGTGTATCGCGAGCACCCGGCGGTCGCCGGTGTCGAGCGCGCCCGCCACCACCAGCAGCACGTGGTCCCGTTCGGACTGCCGCACCGCGAGACCCGCGTGCTCGTCCGGCCCCGCAGGGTCGAACCGCAGCACGGTCCGCACCGTGACGTCCTGGTGCTGCTGGCGCACGCCCAGGAAGGCCGGCGTGGCCGCATCCGTCAGGTTCTGCGGGAGCACGCGCAGCAGCCAGCCGTCCCCGTTCGGCTCGGCGAAGTCCGCGGGGCCCCGCAGACCGGTCCACCGCAGGTCGCCGGGCAGCACCGGTCCGGCGGGCGGCCAGGCGGCACGCGGGCCGGCAACGACGCCGTCCGCCCGGACGCCGTCCGGCACCTCCACCACCGCCGGCACGCGGCCCTGTCCCGGCGCGAAGACCGGCCAGCCGTCCTCCCACGTCACGGGTACGAGGAACGTCTCCCGGCCGAGGTTGTAGTGGTAGCCGCCGTACGGGCGCATGGCGAGCAGCACGGCCCACCACGACCCGTCGGGCGCCTCCACCAGATCGGCGTGCCCGACGCCGACGACGTCCACGTCCCGCCCCAGGTGCCGGTGCGTCAGCACCGGGTTGGCCTTGTTGCCGACGTACGGGCCGGTCACCGACTCGGACCGGGCCACGGAGATCGCGTGGTGGAACTCGGTGCCCCCCTCGGCGGCGAGCAGGTAGTACGTCCCGTCCACCCGGTAGAGGTGCGGCCCCTCCGCCCACACGGCACCCAGCACCGCGCCCCGCCAGAGCACGTGCTCGGGTCCGGTCAGCCGCATCGTGGCCGGGTCGAGCTCGCGCAGCCAGACCTCGGTCTGGTCGTGCCACTCGGGTTCGCGGGCGAGGCGGGTCCCGTGCAGCCAGACCCGGCCGTCGTCGTCGAAGAACAACGAGGGGTCGATACCGTCCTCGTCCAGCCAGACGGGGTCGGACCACGGCCCCGCCGGGTCGGTCGCGGTCAGCACGAAGTTGCCGCCCCGCGTGCTGTCCCGCTGGTCCACGAGGGTGCAGACCAGCCAGAACACCCCGTCGTGGTGCCGCAGCGTCGGCGCGTACAGCCCGCCCGAGGACGCGATCCCCTGCATGTCGAGCTGCCCCGCCCGGTCGAGCGCGTGGCCGATCTGCTCCCAGTGCACCAGGTCGCGGCTGCGGAACACCGGCAGACCGGGAAAGTACTCGAACGTCGAGGTGACGAGGTAGTACTCCGCCCCGACCCGACAGATCGTCGGGTCGGGGTAGCAGCCCGGCAGGACGGGGTTGCTGACAGCCGTCACGGCGCCGCGGTGGTGTCGACCCACCGGCTGTCCGACGTCGTGACCTCGTGCACGTCGCCCGTGATGGCGACGATGCGGCGGGCCGACGGCGGCAGGACGGGCGCGGAGTCGTTCGGCTCGTTCAGGTCGGCGATGCCCTCGGCCACCACCCTGACAACGTTGTCAGCCGCGTGCGCGCCGACCCAGACCTCGACGTCCCCGGGCTCGACGATCCGGACCATCTTGCGGTCGCTGAACGCGAACCGCGTGGTCGGCACGTCGAACGCGATGGTCGTCGACTCCCCCGGCGCCAGGTCCACCCGGTGGTAGCCGAGCAGCTGCGTCGTGGGCCGCGCGACCGAGCTCACCACGTCGTGCCCGTAGAGCTGCACGACGTCGGAGCCGGCCACCTCGCCCGCGTTCGTCACCGCGACGACGGCGCGGAACGTGCCGCCCGCCTCGACCGACGGGTCCACGGACACGAGCTCGCGCTCGAACGTCGTGTACGACAGGCCGAACCCGAAGGCGCGCACCGGCGTGGAGTCGGTCGACGTCACCTCGGACGCCCCGCCCAGGATCGGGTGCAGGTACGAGTAGGGCTGCGCACCGGCCGACCGCGGCAGCGACACGGGCAGGCGCCCGGACGGGTTCACGCGGCCCGAGAGCACGCCCGCGAGCGCCGTGCCGCCCTCCTCGCCCGGGAAGAACGCCTGGAGGACGGCGCCGGGCGTGCGCCCGCCGGACCCGTCGCCGTCGAGCGCCCAGCCGATCGCGTAGGGGCGGCCGGTGAGCAGCACCATCACGACGGGCTTGCCGGTGGCGAGCACCGCCTCGACCAGCTCGCGCTGCACGCCGGGCAGGTCGAGCGACTCGCTGTCGTTGCCCTCGCCCACGGTGCCGCGGCCGAACAGCCCGGCCTGGTCGCCCACCACGACGACCGCCACGTCCGCGGCGTCGGCGGCGGCGACGGCCTCGGCGAACCCCGAGGTGTCGTCGCCCTCGACGGCGCAGCCCCGTGCGAAGGTGAGCTCGGGCGCGCCCGGGCCGCCGAGCTCCGTGGCCAGGGCCTCGGCCAGGGACGGGATCTCGAAGCCGTTGGGCACACCGGGGTGGTGCGCCAGCACGTGGTTGGCGAACGAGTAGCAGCCCATCAGGGCCTCGGGCCGGTCGGCGTTGGGCCCGATCACGGCCACGCGGGCCGGCTTGTCGTGCCACGCGCCGAGCGGCAGCACGCCGTCGTTCGCCAGCAGCACCACCGACTCCTCGGCGAGGCGCCGGGCGACGTCGCGGTGCGCGGGCGAGTCGAGGTCCACGACGGCCGGCGGCTCGTCCTCGTACACGTCCGGCTCGAGGAGCCCGAGCTCCTCCTTCTGCTTGAGCGCGCGCAGCACGGCCCGGTCCACCACCTCGACCGGCACGTCGCCGTCCTTGACGAGCGCGGCCAGCGGTTCGAGGTAGGCGTCACCGGAGGGCAGCTCGACGTCGACGCCGGCCTGCAGGGCAGCCGCGGCGGCGGCGCCCCGGTCGGCGGCGATCGCGTGCATCACGCTCAGGAACGCGACACCGAAGTAGTCGGCGACCACGACGCCGTCGAACCCCCACTGCTCACGGAGCAGCTCCGTGAGGTACTCGTGCGACGAGTGCATCGGCACGCCGTCGACGTCGTTGTACGAGGCCATGACGGACCGCACCCCGCCGTCGACCACGGCCATCTCGAAGGGCGGCAGGAAGACGTCCGCGATCTCGCGCGGGCCCGCGCTCACCGGGGCGTGGTTGCGCCCCGCCTTGGAGGAGGAGTACGCGACGAAGTGCTTGAGCGTGGCGTGCACGCCCGCGCCCTGCATGCCGCGGACGTACGAGGTGCCGACCGTGCCGACGAGGTACGGGTCCTCGCCGATGCACTCGTCCACCCGGCCCCAGCGGGGGTCCCGGACGACGTCGAGCACCGGCGCGAGGCCCTGGTGGATGCCCAGCTCCCGCATGGACTCGCCGATGAGCCGGCCCATCTCCTCGACCAGCTCCGGGTCGAACGACGCACCCCACGCGAGCGGCGTCGGGAAGGTCGCCGCCTTCCAGGCGGCCAGGCCCGTGAGGCACTCCTCGTGGACCAGCGCGGGGATGCCCAGGCGCGTCTCGCGCTTGATCCTGCGCTGCTCGTCCCAGAGCCACGCGGCGCGCTCGGCCGGGTCCACCGGCCGCGTGCCGTACACGCGGGTGTAGTGCCCCAGGCCGTGCCGCGTGATGTCCGGGAGCGCGACGGTGCCCTGGCCGCCCGCCATCTCGCCCTGCATCGGGGCCACGACGTTGCCGCCCTGGTCCAGCCAGTACCCGACAAGCTGGGCCAGCTTCTCCTCGAGGGTCATCCGTGCGTGCAGGTCACGCACGCGCTCCGATACCTCGGGCATCGCCCTCAGCGCCGACGACAGCTCCGTCATGGAACGTGTTCCTTTCTCGGTCCTACGTGTGATGGCCTGCGTGGTGGTGGTGCAGGTGCCGGACGGCGCGGGTCAGCCCTTGACCGCGCCCGTGAGGCCGCCGACGATGCGTCGCTCGAAGAGCGAGAAGAAGATCAGCGCGGGGATCATGGACAGCGACGTGAAGGCGAGCACCCGTGCGGTGTCGACCGAGTACTGGGACGCGAACGCCTGGACGCCGAGCGGCAGGGTGTACGACAGCTCGTCGTTCAGGATGAACAGCGGCAGCATGTACGAGTTCCAGGACGCGACGAACGCCAGGATGCCGACCGTGACGACGCCGGGCAGCGACAGCGGCACGACCATCCGGAAGAAGAACCCGATGCGGCTCGCACCGTCGATCGAGGCCGCTTCCTCGATCTCCTTCGGGATGGCCCGCAGGAACGGCACCAGGATGATGATCGTGGTCGGGAGTGCGAACGCGATCTGCGGCAGGACGATGCCGCCCATGGTGTTCATGAGGCCGAGGTCGCGGATCAGGATGTAGAGCGGCGTGATCGCGACCGTCATCGGGAACATGAGACCGGCGGCGAACAGCGAGTACATGGCCGCGTTGAGCTTGAAGTCGTACCGCGCCAGCACGAAGCTGACCATGAGCCCGAGCGCCACGACGCCGACGGTGGTGAGGATTCCGGCCACCGCCGAGTTGGCGACCTGGCGCCAGAACACCTCGCTCACGAGCACGCTGATGTAGTTGTCGACCACCCACGGCGCGGGCAGGCCCGACGGGTCCGTGGTGATCTGTGCGTTCGTCCGGAACCCGCCCAGGATGATGTAGAGCACGGGGGCGATGCAGACGCCGACGAACAGGAACGCGACGGCGTAGGTCATCGGGCTACCCCAGGCGACCTTCGGCTGCCGGCGGAGCGTCTGCCCGGTCGTGGTGGTGGGGGCTTGGAGCAGCGTCGCCATCACTTCTTTCCTTCCGTGAGCGCACCCTCGGTGTCCCGGCGCAGCACGTACCGCTGGTAGACCAGCGCGATGACCAGCGAGATCAGGAACAGCACGACGGCGACGGCGTTGCCGTAGCCGAAGTTCCCGGCCAGGCGCCCGTTCAGGACCATGTAGGTCGCCATCGTCGACGTACCGGCGGTGGCGGAGATGTACTGGCCCCAGATGATGTAGACGAGGTCGAAGAGCTGGAGCGAGCCGATGATCGACAGGAACGCCCAGATACGGAGCGTCGGCCCGAGCAGCGGCAGCGTGATCGTCCGCTGGATCTGCCAGTACGAGGCGCCGTCGATCGCCGCCGCCTCGGAGAGCTCCTCGGGGATGCTCTGGAGACCCGCGAGGAACAGGATCACGGCGAAGCCGATGTACTTCCAGCTGATGATGATCATCAGGGACCAGAGGGCGATCTTGGGATCGGACAACCAGTCGACGGCGAGGGCCCCGAGGCCGACCTTCTCCAACAGGTCGTTCACCGCACCGGAGCTCTGCAGCAGCAGGCTCCAGCCGGTGCCCACGATGACCTCGGAGATCACGTACGGCACGAAGATCAGGACCCGGATGATCGAACGCCCGCGGATCTGCTGGTTCAGCAGGAGCGCCAGTGCGACGGCCGCCGGTCCCTGCAGGATCAGCGAGAGCACGACGATGTAACCGTTGTGCAGGAGCGCGTCGTGGAACGCCGAGTCCCGGAAGATCGTCAGGTAGTTGTCGAGCCCGACGAACTCGGTCGGCGGGCCGTAGCCCTTCCACTTGAAGAAGCCGTAGTAGGCCGCCAGGAAGACGGGGAAGATGACGAACGCGAGGAACACGACGATGGCCGGGCCGGACAGCACGGTGATCTCGAGCGTCTTGCGCCAGTCGGTCCGCCTGCCCCGCCGCGGCCCAGGGGCCGGGGACGACGTCTGCACGCCGTCCCCGCCCGCCGTGGGACCCTCAGGCGAGGCCGTCCTGGTTGCTGAGTTCTCGCCCAGGGAGTGAGTCATCTGGCTCGTTACTCCATCGCGGCCGCGGCGTTCACGGCGTCGACGATGCTCTGCGGGGTGCCGTCACCGGCCAGCATCTCCACGACGCCGGCGTTGAGCGCGTTGCCCACGTTCTGGCCGTAGAGCGTGTCCAGCCAGACGGAGACGTACGGCGCCTCGTTGTAGGCCGCCAGCACGGACTGCAGCGCAGGGTCGGTCACGACGCCCTGCGCCTCCTTGCTGGCCGGCAGCGTCACGAACGCCTCGGCGTAGTTCTCCTGGTACTCCTTCTGCATGAAGAAGTTCAGGAAGTCGGCGCACTCCGGCGGAGCCTCGACGAAGCAGGAGTAGCCGTCGACGCCACCCATGAACGCGGCCGGGTCGCCGTCACCGCTCTCGGTGGCCGGGAACGGGAACCAGCCGAGGTCCTTCAGCGGCTTCTGGTCCGGGGTCAGCCCCGCGATGACGCCCGGGTCCCAGGCGCCCATGAGCTCCATGGCGGCCTTGTGGTTCGCGATGAGACCCGCCGAGGAGCCGGCGCCCTGCTGGGCGGTAGCCGTGAGGTAGCCGTCCTGGAACGGCTCGGTCTCGGAGAGTGCCTGCAGGTCCTCGCCGGCGGCGATCCAGCAGTCGTCGTCGAAGCTGCGGGACTGGGCCGCGGTCTCGAGCGTCTCCTGCGAGCACTCGCGGAGCGCGAAGAAGTAGAACCAGTGGGCGGCGGGCCATGCGTCCTTGGCGCCCAGGGCGATCGGGGAGATGTCCTTGTCCTTCAGGGCGGACACCGCGTCGTTCAGCTCGTCGATGGTGGTCGGCGTCTCGGTGATGCCGGCCTCGTCGAACAGGTCCTGGCTGTAGAACAGGCCACCCGGCAGGATGGCGGTCGGCATGCCGTAGATCTTGCCGTCGACGGTGAAGGCGTCGAAGCCGGCGCCGACGTTGGTCTTCGTCGCCTCGTCGATCGAGTCGGTGAGGTCCATGATCTGGCCGGCCTCGACGACGTCGGCCAGCTTGCCGCCGCCGCGCGCCATGAAGATGTCGGGTGCGTCGCCCGAGTTGAGGGCGGTCTGCAGCTTGCCGTCCATGTCCTCGTTCTGGATGGACTGGACGTCGATCGTCACACCCGGGTTGGCCTCCTCGAAGGCGGCGACGGTGTCTTCCCAGAACGCCTTGCCCGGCCCGGTGGTGGAGTTGTGCCAGAAGGTCATCGAGACCTCGCCGTCCGAACCTCCCTCATTGCCCCCGCCGCCGGAACAAGCCGTGGCCAGCAGGGCAACGGTGGCACCCAGGGCAACGATGCCCGAGGCCCGCGTTTTCCTCATCATTGTGGAACCCCTTGTAAGTCGTCATCGACGGTTGGCAGGAGCCTGCCTCTTGGACGGACCAAGGAGTCCGTCAAGCAGGAGAGTGTCAGGAGCGCCATGCTTTCGTCAAACGGTTTCGATATCGATTTCGAAACGGATCGGCCCGTCGGACACACCCCCGCGCCCGGATGTACTGTCTCTTCCGTGCACAGTGGGACAAGCTCACCCGGGTCCACCGCCGGACCGGGTGACGGCGTGACGGACGACTCCGAGACCTTCGGACCGTCCGCCACCGAGGAGCGCGCGACCGGCCGCGCCACCATCACCGACGTCGCGCGCGTCGCCGGGGTCTCGGTCGCCACCGTGTCGAAGGTCGTCAACGGCCGGTACGGCGTGGCCGCCGCCACCGCCGAGCGCGTCCTCGCCGTCGTGGCCGACCTCGGGTACGAGTCGTCCCTGGTCGCACGCAGCCTGCGCCGTCGGCAGACCAACGTGATCGGCGTGCTCGTGGCCGAGTTCGAGCCGTTCTCCACCGAGCTCCTCAAGGGCATCTCCGCGGCGATCGCGGGCACCGGCTACGAGCTCCTCGCCTACTGCGGCGACGCCGGCCGCTCCGACCACGTGGGCTGGGAGCGCCGCTCCCTGTCCCGTCTCGCGGGCACCCTGATCGACGGCGTGGTCATCGTGACGCCCACGCTCGCCCTCCCGCAGCACGACGGCGTGCCCATAGTCGCGATCGACCCGCACACCGGCCCCACGGGACCGGCCACCGTCGACTCCGACAACCTGGGCGGCGCCCGCACCGCCACCGAGCACCTGATCGGCCTCGGCCACACGCGCATCGGCTACCTGGGCGGACGCGCCGACCTGGAGTCGGCCCGCCTGCGCGAGCTGGGCTTCTTCGAGGCGATGGAGGCGGCGGGGCTCACCCCGGACCCGAGCCTGGTGCTGGAGGGCGGCTACCGCCCGGACCGGTCCGACCGGCCCACGCACGACCTGCTCGAACGCCCCGACCGGCCCACCGCGGTGTTCGCCGCGAACGACCTGTCCGCGATCCACGTCATCCAGGTGGCCCAGGAGCTGGGCCTGCGCGTCCCGGAGGACCTGTCCGTCATCGGGTTCGACGACGTCCCCGAGGCCGCCGGGTCCACCCCGCCCCTGACGACCGTGGCGCAGTCCCTGCACGAGATGGGTGCCGAGGCGCTCCGCATGGTCATCTCGATGCTGGAGTCCGGCCCGTCGGCCGGCCACCACACGCGCCTGCCCACGCGGCTGGTGCAGCGGTCGAGCACGGCTCCCCCGCCGGCCTAGCCCACGAGCAGCGCCGGCAGGACCGGCGCCACCAGACGCTCCGCCAGGCCGGGCCGGCCGACGCCGCCTCCGCCGTCGCCGGTGCTGCCGTCGCCGTCCTCGCCCCAGAACGTCGCCAGGAACGCCTGGTACAGCGCCGCGCCCACGAGCAGGCGCGCGACGGCCTCGACGTCGGCGTCCGCGCGCACCCGGCCGGCGTCGCGCTCCGCCTCCAGGTAGGCCTGCAACCTCAGCTGGGGCATCTGCGGGCCCGCCCCCTTCGCGGCGATGGACTCGCGGTGGCGGGCCAGGAGCACGCTGCTGGAGAAGATCGAGGCCGAGATCGGAAAGCTCCCGACGTAGAAGTCGAGCAGCCCCGAGACGAACCGCACGAGGTTGGCCTCCACGGTGGAGGTGCCCACGGCGTCGTCGGGCAGGGCGAAGCGCGGCAGGCGCTCCTGCAGCACCGCCATGAACAGGCCCTGCTTGTCGTCGAAGTGGCGGTACAGCAGCGCCTCCGAGCAGCCGGCCGCCCGCGCGATCTCCTTGGTCGTCGCGTGGGCCACGCCCTGCTCGCGCATCACGCGCGCCGCCGCGTCGAGGATCCGCTCCCGTGTGCTCATGCCAGACATTCTCCCTGCTCCCTTGACCTGCGGTCCGACCCCGTGGCACGGTGTGAGTAAGTATTCACTCACCCCTTGAGATGCACCACCTGGACCCGAGGAGATGCCATGCAGATCGCTGTTGTCGGAGCGAGCGGCCGCACCGGCCGCGAGCTCGTGAGGACCCTGACGGCGGCCGGCCACGACGTCGTCGCCGTCGTGCGCGACCCGGCCCGGCTGGCCGGGGCGTCCGGCGCCCCCGGCGAGGTCCGGGTCGCCGAGGCCACCGACGTCGCGGCCCTCGCCGCCGCGTTCGAGGGGGTCGACGCCGTCGCGAGCTGCCTGGGACCGGTGCCCGGCGAGTCGCCGCACGTGCTGCGCGACGGGATCACGGCGGTCATCGCCGCCATGGACCGCGCGGGCGTGCGCCGGCTGGTCGCGATCAGCGCGAGCGGCTGGCTGGTCGACGGCGACGACCCGCTCTCCCGCTACGTCGCCAAGCCCATCCTCAGGCGGGCGCTGGCCGTCGCGAACGCCGACCTGGAGGCCATGGAGCAGGTGATCCGGGCCAGCCACGTCGACTGGACGATCATGCGGCCGCCGCGCCTCCAGGACCGCCGGGGCACCGGCCGCTACAAGTCCCGGCGGGACGGCAACGTGCGGTGGGCCTGGACGATCGCCCGACCGGATCTCGCCCTGGCGATGCGCGACGCCCTGACCGACCGGACCGCCGTCGGGCAGGCGATCTCCGTCGCCGCCTGACCCGGCGCCCCGCACGCCGTCGAAAATCTGTCGCCGCCCGACGGCGTGCGGGGCACCCTGGTCGTATGACCTCCCCGACCGGCTACGCGCCCGAGCCGACGACGTGGCGCATCCTCGAGGTGGCGGCCGTGCCCGCGACCGACCACCCCGACGCCTGGGCGTACCACGGCATCGCCGCCGTCGACCGCGCCGTCGAGACCGCGAACCTCGGGTACGACGACCTCGCGCGCACCGTGCAGACGCTCGTCAGCGACATGCTGCACCAGGAGTACTCGGACAAGCGGCGGTTCGTCGCGGTCCTGGACCGGACGGACGGCGAGGCGCCGACCGCCGACGACGTCGTCGGCTACGGGTTCCTCAGGCTGCCGCGGGACGACAACACGCACACCGCCGACGTCTACGTGGGCGTCCACCCCGACCACCGGCGCCGGGGCATCGGCAGCGCCCTGGCCGAGCAGGCGGAGCGGGCGGCGGCCGATGCCGGCCGGACCACGTTCTTCGGCTGGTCGCTCTCGCCGCGCGAGGCCGCCCAGGACGAGGAGGCGCTGGTGCCGGCCACCGGCGCCGGACGGCTGCCCGCCGACGCGGGCGGGGCGCGGTTCGCGCTCGGCCGCGGGTACACGCTGGAGCAGGTGGAGCGCATGTCACGGCTCGACCTGCCGGTCGACGCGGACGGGCTGGCCGCGTTCGAGGCGGAGGCCCGGGCGAAGGCCGGCGCCGACTACGTGACCCACACCTGGGAGGGCCTCCCCGAGGAGTGGCACGAGGGATACGCCCAGCTCATGACGCGGATGTCGACGGACGTGCCGCAGGGCGAGCTCGACTTCGGCGAGGAGACCTGGGACGCCGCGCGCGTGCGCACCTACCTGGCGGCCCGGGCCGACGGCGGCGAGCGCCTGCTGACCACCCTGGTGGTGCACGTCCCGACCGGCGAGATCGCGGCCGGCACGTCGTTCCTGCTGCAGGACGGCAAGCCGGCCTACGTGTTCCAGGAGGAGACGATCGCGCTCAAGGAGCACCGCGGGCACCGGCTCGGGATGCTGGTCAAGGCCGTGAACCTGCGCGAGCTCGCCGCGCGGCACCCGGCCACGGAGCGGGTCCACACGTTCAACGCGGAGGAGAACGCGCACATGCTGGGCATCAACGTGGCCCTGGGCTTCCGCCCCTCAGGCGCAGAAGCCGCGCTCCAAAAACGCCTCTGACCCACCCGCCCGCCCGCCCCTGCCCGCCCCGTTGGGTGGTTTGGGTTTTTTTTTTTTCCCTCCTTTTTCGGAGAAAAAACACCCAACACCACCACAAAGAA
>NZ_JBHWLR010000015.1:0-32056 GCF_042731755.1 Promicromonospora sp. NPDC059942 | reverse complement strand
AAAACCCCCCCAAACCCCCCCACCCCCCCCCCCCTCCCCCCCTGGGGGGGGGGGGGGTGTTTTTTCCCGAAACCTGTGAAAAAAAAAAAAACCCCAACCACCAAACGACGGCGGGGGCGGGTGAGACGGGCGGCGAGGCGGCTGTTGGCCAGGTTCAGCAGGACGCGGAGCCGGCGGTGGGTCACGCCCGAGCCCGGCTGGTACGGGAGCCGCTCCAGGGGCATCGCCTGCGTCATGATCATGACGCCGTCCGACAGGCCAGTCGCCTTGAGCAGCGCGGTGACTGCCGGGCCGACGACGGGGTGTGCCATCGCCTCGCCCACCGAGGACCCCGGGGTCAGCGGCGTCGCGACGGCGTCCCCGGGCACCTCGGTCTCGGCCGCGACGCGCAGGTCGCGGCTCGACGCGCCCACCTCGACGCGGTAGGCGCCGCCCTCCACGTGCCACCGGTCGGCGCGCACGTCCCAGTACGCGAGGTCGGCCCGGTCCACGACCAGCTCGACCTCCCGGGACTCCCCCGGCGCCAGGTCCACGACGGCGAACGCGGCCAGCGCGCGCGGCGCCCGCGGGACGGCGGAGCCCGGCACGGACACGTAGCACTGCACCACCTCGCGCCCGGCCACGCCGCCGGTGTTGGTGACGGTCAGCCTCGCGGTGAGGCCGACGACGCCGTCGGCCGGCCCGGCGGCGACCGTCAGGTCCCCGTAGGCGAACGTCGTGTACGACAGCCCGTGGCCGAACGGGTACTGCACGGCCAGGTCCCGCGCGTCGTACCAGCGGTAGCCCACGAAGATGCCCTCGCCGTAGGTGACGTGCAGGCCGGTCCCGGGAAAGCTGGTCCACGCGGGGGTGTCCTCGAGGCGCAGCGGGACCGTCTCGGCCAGGCGGCCCGACGGGTTGACCCGGCCGAACAGGACGTCGGCCACCGCACCGCCGCCCGCCTGGCCGAGCAGCCAGCCCTCGACGATCGCGGGCACCCGGTCCGCGAAGCCCGACAGCCGCACCACCGAGCCGTTGGAGAGCACCACGACCACGCGCGGGTTGACCGCCAGCACCCGGTCCAGCACGTCGAGCTGGTCGGCCGGGAGCTCGATGTGCTCGCGGTCGCGGCCCTCGGCCTCGGCCGACTGCGGCAGGCCCGCGAAGAACAGCACCACCCCGGCGTCCCGGGCCGCGGCGACGGCCTCGTCGGCGAGCGCCTCGTCCGTGCGCGCCCGGTCGCCCAGCGCCCCGTCCGCGAGCGCCCCGCCGCCCGAGCCCAGCCCGTACCCCGGCGCGAACACGACGTCGGTCGCCGAGTCGCGGATCGCCGCGAGGGCGTCGTCGACCCGGGTCGGCACGATCTGGGAGGAGCCCGCGCCCTGGAACCGTGGTGTCCGCGCGAGCTCGCCGATCACGGCCAGGCGCGTGCGCGGGGCGAGCGGCAGCAGGCCGCCGTCGTTCTTGAGCAGCACGATCGCGCGGCTCGCGGCCTCGCGGGCCAGCGCGTGGTGCGCGTCGTCGTGCCAGGGCGCGGGGTCGTCGCCCCGCTCCGCGAGGAGCGCCCCGGGCGCGGCGTCCGCACCGGGCGCGACGGCGTCCGCCCCGTCCGCGGCGGCCGGCGCCCGCGCGGCCGACTCCCGCGCGGCCCGAGCCGCGAGCGCCAGCGCGACCACCCGGGCGGCCGAGCGGTCGACGTCGGCCGGGTCGAGCGCGCCGGACCGGACGGCGGCGACGATCTCCGCGACCCGGGCCTCGCCGGCGCCGGGCATCTCCAGGTCCAGGCCCGCGCGGATGCCGGCGAGGCGGTCGTGCACGGCGCCCCAGTCGGACATGACGAGGCCCTCGAAGCCCCACTCGCCGCGCAGCACGTCGGTGGTGAGCCGGCGGTCCTCGCCGGTGTGCGTGCCGTTGACGCGGTTGTAGGACGACATGAGCGTGGCGGGCCGCGCCCGGGTCACCACGCGCTGGAAGGCGCGCAGGTAGATCTCGCGCAGGGTGCGCTCGTCGACGTCGGCGGAGACGCGCATGCGCTCGGTCTCCTGGTTGTTCGCGGCGAAGTGCTTGACGCACGCGGCCACGCCGCCACCCTGGATCCCGGTGACCAGGGCCGCGCCGATCTCCCCGGCGAGCAGGGGGTCCTCCGACACGTACTCGAAGTTGCGCCCGCACAGCGGGCTGCGCTTGATGTTGATGCCGGGGCCGAGCACCACGTCGACGTCGCGTGCCCGCGCCTCGGCGGCCACGGCCGCACCGACCCGTGCCACGAGGCCGACGTCGAAGGTGCTGCCCAGCGCCACCGCGGGCGGGAAGCACGTGGCCGGGACCGCGCCCTCGATGTCGCCGACGTCGGGGGCGAGCCGGCGCACGCCGTGCGGCCCGTCGGCGAGGTAGACGGGCGGGACGCCGGGCGCCTCCGCCGTGGACCAGAACGAGGCCCCGGACAGGAGCCGGGCCTTCTGCTCGACCGTGAGCGCCCCGGAACGCGACTTCTTCGTCATGCGGTCACGCTAGCGGCCACGCGCGCCGGGTCCAGGGGTGCCGAAATAAAGCCGTGCGCCCCGGTTCCGCCCGGAGCACCCTGGGTTCATGACCACTTCCTCTGCAGCACCCGCCCCGGCGACGTCGGCGTGGCGGCTCATGGACCCTCCGCACGCGACCTCGCTCGACGAGCCCGACGCCTGGGCGTACCGCGGCATCGCGGAGATGCACGCCGCAGCCGCGGTCGTCGACATCGGCAACGCGGACGCCGCCCCGACGCCGATCGGCGTCCTGGTCGGCATGAACAACCAGAGCTACGTGCGCAAGCTGCGGCGGATCGCGGTGGTGGACACGCCCGCCGGGCCGCAGGTGGTGGGCGAGGCGACGGTGTTCCTGCAGGTCCGCGCCAACCCCGAGCTGGCCATCGGCGGCATCGTGGTGCACCCGGAGCACCGGGGGCGCGGCATCGCCACGGCTCTCGCGCAGTGGTCGCGCGACACGGCGCGGGCGGAGGGCCGGACGTCGTTCATGACGTACGTCGACTTCGGCCCGCAGAAGCCGGCGGGCGAGACGCTGGCCCCGGCGTCGGGCAGCGGCGAGGTCGCCGCGGACCTGCCGGGCGTCCTGCTCGCGCAGAAGCTGGGCCTGACGCTCCAGCTCGTCGAGCGCCGCTCCCGGATCGACCTGCCGGTGCTGCCGGAGGCGGTGTCCCGCTTCGAGGCCGAGTCCCGCGCCGTCGCGGGCGACGCGTACCGCGTCCACACCTGGACGGCGCCCATGCCCGAGGAGTGGATCGAGCAGTACGCGGCCCTGGAACAGGCGCTGTCGGACGACGAGCCGCGTGGCGGCCTGGAGGTCGAGTCCGACGTCTGGGACGTGGAGCGGATCCGCACCGAGGAGGCCGCGATGACCGCCAAGGGCGACCAGTACGTGGTAACGGCTGCCGAGCACGTGGCCACGGGCGAGCTGGTCGCGATGACCATGCTCCAGTGGAACGACCTCCAGCCCGAGCACACCAACCAGCAGGCGACGGTGGTGCTCAGGACGCACCGCGGGCACCGGCTCGGAATGCTCGTGAAGGCCGTGAACCTGCGCGAGCACGCACGCCTGCGCCCCCAGGCGCAGCGCATCTACACCTGGAACAACGAGGAGAACCCGCACATGCTCGCGATCAACATCGCGCTCGGGTTCGTGCCGGCGGGCGGCTGCGCCAACTTCCAGGGCCCGCTGACCTGACGCAGGACGGCGGCGCAGCGTCAGAGCAGCTCGGCGGTGAGGTCCGGGCCGTCGCCGAAGGCGGCGTCGTCGTCGAACGGCCACACCGGCCCGCCCAGGCCGGTGCGGCGCAGCCGCTGCGGGTCCTGGTCCACGCCGCCCGGCGTGAGCAGGAGCATCCAGTCCTCGGCCATCTCGTAGAGCTCGGTCTCGAGGTTGCCGACCTTGACCACCACGACGTCGGTGCCCCGCGGGTCCAGGCCGATCGCGGTGAAGTCCGACTCCAGGTGGTACGCCCGACGGCGCTCGGTCAGGACCACCCGCAGGCCGCCCACCGCCACCACGCACACGATGCCGGCGAGGGGGTCGTCCGCGCGCACGTGCTCGACGACGCCCCGCAGGACCACCGGTCCGTGAGGGCCGTCGTCGACCCGGGCCCCGGCCTCCACCTCGACGGTGGCGCCCACCCCGGCGGCGGCCACCGTGCGGGCGGCCCCGGCGTCGGGCAGGGCGGCGTAGATCGCGGTGCGGCCGCCGTCGGCGGGCGGGGTCGCGAAGGCGGGCTCCGCCAGGAGCCGGGCGAGGGTCCAGGTCACGTCGCCCGCGCCGCCGGCCATGGGGTTGTCGCCGGTGTCCGACAGGACGAACGGGCGCGCGTCGCTCGCCAGCACCGCGCGCAGGCACTCCTCGTACGAACCGGCGGGGGCGACGAGACCGAACTCCGCGCGGGCGTCCCAGTACCGGCGGGCCAGGCGTTCGGCCTCCCGGGCGATGACGGCGTCGTCGTCGCCCGTGACCACCACTGCGGCCCGGCAGCGCGGCTCGTCCGCCCACGCGTAGCCGACCCAGACCGAGGCGTCCAGCACGCCGTCCAGCGCCCCGACCCGCGCGACGTCCTCGTAGAGGCCCTTCGCGGGCTCCTGCCGGGTGCTCGTCCGCTCCCCCGGCAGCAGCACCGGCACCTGCACCCAGGCCTTGCGCGGCCGCCCGGCGCCGTCGACGCGCCGCAGCAGGTCCGTGGCCGCGCGCTCGCGCGCCTCGTCCTCGTCCTCGTGCGGGGCCGTGCGGTGGCAGGCGATGAGGTCGACGGTCGCGGCCAGGTCGCGGGACACGTTGCCGTGCAGGTCCATGGACGCGGAGACCAGGCAGTCCGGCCCGACGGCGGCGCGCACCGCCCGCGCGAGGTCCGCCTCCGCGTCGGTGTGGCCGAGCACCGCCATGGCCCCGTGGATCTCCAGCAGCACCCCGTCGAACGGGCCCTGCGCCTCCAGCGCCAGGCCGATCTCGGTGCGGACCGTCTCGTAGACGTCCGCCGGGACCGCGCCGCCCGGCAGCGCCCCGGCCCGCAGGATGCCCACCCACTCGGCCTCCCGGCGCAGGGCCGTGCCGTCCCGCAGGAACGGGTACCGCCGGACCAGCTCGTTGCCGCGCAGCAGGGTGAACGCCTCCCAGCCCGAGCGGTGCGGGGAGAACGTGCTGGACTCGATGGCCATGCCGCAGATCGCGATCCGCGGTCGACGGGGGGTACGGGTCACGCGCGCAGTGTAGGCGCGCCGGGTTACTACTTCCGTACATCTGCCGACATGTCGGAACCTCAGGGCACCCGGGTGACGTGAGGTTCCGACACGTGGCGGGGGCGGATCAGTCGTCCGCGTCGTCCGGCGTGTTGTCGTTCGGGGTGTCGTCGGCCGGGGACTGGTAGTTCGCGTCGTCCGGCGAGTCCGCCGACTGCGCCGACCCCGCCGTGTCGTGGGCCGACTCGTTCGGCGAGTCCGCCGACTCCGGCGACGGGTCGTAGTTCGCGTCGCCCGGCGAGTCCGCCGACTGCGCGGACCCCGGGGTGTCCCGCGCCGACTCGTTGGGCGAGTCCGCCGACTCCGGCGAGTCGTCGGTGGGCGCGGCGGTCGCCCCGCCGGCGGGTGCGGTCGCCCCGGACAGCGCGACGGCGGCGGTGGACTCGGCCCGCGGGGCGGGGTCGTTGAGCGCGGCGGCCGTGCTCGCGCCCACGATGCCGATCACGGCGGCCGTCCCGACGACGGCCCAGCGCTTCTTCATGGTCGAGGGGTTCATGCGACCGACCTCCCGGGTCTCCCGGCACCCCCGTCGGGTGCCTGCTGACGACGAGTCTGCCGCGCCCGGATGAGGCGACGAGGAGAGCCGGATGAGACAGCTCTCATGTGGTCCGGGCGGCCCAGCAGGCGGCCGCGCCGGCCCGGCGGGGCCTCATCCCCGGAACCGGTAGCCCGCGCCCCGCACGGTCTCGATCCGGTCCGCGCCCAGCTTTCTGCGCAGGTACCGCACGTACACGTCCACCACGTTGGACCCGGGGTCGAAGTCGTACCCCCACACGCGCGACAGGAGCTGCTCGCGCGACATGACCTGCCCGGGGTGCTGGAGGAACACCTCCGCGAGCGCGAACTCCCGAGCGGACAGCTCCACCTCCCGACCTGCCACGGTCGCGGTGCGGGTGCGCAGGTCCAGCCCGACGCCGCCGTGCTCCAGCCGGTCCGACGGCGCGGCCTCCGACGCCGCCTTGCGCAGCCGCAGCCGGATCCGCGCGAGCAGCTCGTCGAACCCGAACGGCTTGGACATGTAGTCGTCCGCGCCGCCCTCCAGGCCCGCCACCCGGTCCGACAGCGAGTCGCGCGCGGTGAGGATCACGACGGGCAGCGTGGAGCCGACGTCGCGCAGCCGCTGGAGCACCGTGAACCCGTCCAGCACGGGCAGCCCGATGTCCAGCACCATCAGGTCGTAGCCGCCCGACATGGCGTGGCCGAGCGCCGAGGCGCCGTCGGACACCACGGTGGGCTGGAACCCGTGCGCCTTGAGGCCCTTGCGCACGAACTGCGCGATGCGCTCCTCGTCCTCCGCGATCAGGATCTGGTTCACGCCGCCTCCTCCTCCGCCGCCGCGCCTCGTGCCGCCGGTCGCTCGCCCTGCCCGGGTCCGGCCACGGGCCAGGTCATCACGAACCGCGCGCCGCCCCCGTCGGACCGTTCCACCACCACGTCCCCGCCGTGCCCCTGCGCGATGGCGCGCACGATCGCGAGGCCCAGGCCGGAGCCCGGGACGCCGCCCGCCGTGCTCCCCCGCGCGAACCGGTCGAAGATGCGGTCCGCCTCCTCGGGCGGCACGCCCGGCCCGGTGTCCCGCACCCAGAGCCGGACGACGCGGCCGGACGCGCCGTCGAACACCTGCGTGCCGATCCCCACCTCGTCGTCGGCGCCGGTGAACTTGACCGCGTTGTCCGCGAGCTGGAGCACGGCCTGGGTGAGCCGGTGCGCGTCGGCGGAGACCTCGGCGTCGGCGCGCGCGTCCACCACCCAGCGGCGGTCGCCCAGCGCCCGCGCCTTGTCGTGCACGTCGTCCGTGAACCGGCCCAGGTCCACCGGGGCCGGGGCCACGAAGTCGGACCGCTCCGCCTTGGCGAGCAGCACCAGCTCCTCGACGATCTGCCCCATCCGGGAGGTCTCGTCCAGCAGCAGGTCCCGGGTCTCGCGCACGTCGGCCGGGTCGTCCGGGTCGAGCACCTCCAGGTGCCCGCGCAGCACCGTGAGCGGTGTCCGGAGCTCGTGCCCGGCGTCGTCCAGGAACTGGCGCTGCGTCTCGATGGCCGTGGACAGGCGGTCGAGCATGGTGTTGAAGGCGCCGGCCAGCTCGCCGAGGTCGTCGTCGGTCGCGACGGGCACGCGCTGGGACAGGTCGGTCTCGGTCACCCGGGTCGCGGTGGCGCTGAGCTGGCGCAGCGGGCGCAGCAGGCGGCTGACCACGAGCCAGGCGAACACGCCCAGGAGCACGAGCGCCACGCTGCAGACGATCGCGTAGGTGCGCATCACGGCGGTCTCGGCCTCGAGCGACTGGTCCAGCGCGGACGCCATGACGTAGGCGCCCACCTCCTGCCGGTCCGGCACGGTCACCGGCACGACGACGAACCACACCCGGCCGATCTCGGTCTCGATCTCGCGCTGGACGGTCGTGGACGTCTGCGGCGTGAGCTCGTCCACGACCTCCTGGACCAGCTCGCTCTCCACGACCACCCGGCTCGCGGCGGGCGGGTTGGACTGCTGGTGCGCGCCGTCCAGGTAGCTCACGAACATCTCGTTGGAGCCCGGGACGTTGCGCTCCATGGCCACGCTCATGAGCCGTCCCGCGCCGTGGAAGTCCTCGCCCGTCTCCGGGTCCACGCCGTCGGCCGCGAGGCGCTGGAGCTCGCCGATCTCCTGGTCGAAGTCCTCGGAGATGTCGTCCATGATCTGCTGGGACTGGATCGCGTGGGTGAGCAGGCCGGCCCCGAGGAGCCCGATGGCGGTCACCGCCACGACCACGGCCACGACCTTGGCCCGGACGGACGGCCTGCGCAGGCTCATGCGCCGCCCACGCCGGCGGTCGCGAGGCGCGAACCGTCGAGCCAGGCCGCCACGACGTCCAGGCGGCGCGACGTCGCCGCCTGCCAGTGCCGCTCCTGGACCCGGTGCGGGCCGGTGGCCAGGGAGAGCAGCACGCCCGCGACCCGGGCGGCGAGGTCGCTGCGGTCCGCGCCCCGGGTGCCGGGCGCCGTCACGAACCCAGCCGTGTAGTCCGCCGCGAGCCGGCGCATCCGCGACGCGCGGGCCACGTGCGTGGGGTCCGAACCGCCCACGAGCGAGAGCACGTCGATGTGCGCCACCAGGCAGGCCAGGTCGTCGGCGCGGTGGCCGGGCCCCGCGGAGTCGACGTCGAGCAGGCCGGTGACCCGCCCGTCGGTGAGCATGATCTGCGCCTCGTACAGGTCGCCGTGCGTCGGGTCGGTCCCGGCACCGCGCTCCGCGAGGCGTTCGGCGACCGCGCCGGCCAGGTCGCTCGCGCGGCCGGCCTCGGCAGGCAGGGCCGCGCCGATCACGCCCGCGTAGTGCTGCGCCGACTCGCTCCAGGCCGGGCGGCGCGGCAGGTCGCGCACCTCGGCGGGCAGCCGGTCGAGCAGGTCCAGGATCGCGGACGGCGAGGGGATGCGGCCCCCGTCGCGGATCGCGGTGCGCATCTCGGTGCCGTGCAGCGGGGACAGCACCAGCAGGCCGTCGTCGGACCAGCCGAGCGGGCGCGGCACCGGCAGCCCGGCCCGCGACAGCAGCGCGTGCCGCTGGTGCAGGTCCGCGACCTTGCGCGGCCGCAGCACCTTGAGGAACACGTGCGACGCCGCCGCCGTGGCCTCCAGCACGGCCCGCCGGGTGGGCCGGTAGGCGCGCACCTTGAGCTCGGGGTGCGCGCGTTCCCGCGGGCCCACGCCGAGCCCCGCCAGGAGCTCCTCGACGGCGGCGGGGTCGAACGCGCGCGGCAGGGCCGGCAGGGCCGGGTCGCCGGGGAACCGCCACACCGCGACGGTCGCGTCGCCGTCGGACAGCGTGACCACGCCCGGCTTGCGCCCGTCGCGGGCCCGGCCCACGCTCGCGCCGAGCGTCTCGGAGCGCTCGACGCCGTTCCAGCGCACCGTCGCGCGGTACGCCACCGTCGTCGTCGAGCCGGGTCGGTGGTCCACCTGCCGCACCCGCCAGTCGACCAGCTCCCCGCCCGCCGTCGCCACGGCGGCGTCGAGGAGCCCCGCGGCGGACTCGCCGGTCAGCAGATCGAGGTGCGTGGTCATCACGTCATCCTCGCAGCCGGGCGGGGCAGAAGCGCCCCGATCCGGATGAGAATCCTCTAACCCTGCGCAGAAGGCCCGGGGAGACGTTCACGTCTCCCCGGGCCTCGTGCCGGCGTCGTCAGGCGCGCAGCTCCCGGTACTTCGCGATCAGCGCCGCCGTCGACGGGTCCTGCGCCGCGAGCGCGGCCTCGTCGCCCGCGACCGCCGGGGCGATCTCCAGCGCGAGCTTCTTGCCGAGCTCGACGCCCCACTGGTCGAACGAGTCGATGCCCCACACCACGCCCTGCACGAACGTGATGTGCTCGTACAGCGCGACGAGCTGCCCCAGCACGGCGGGGGTCAGCGCGGGCGCCAGGATCGACGTCGTCGGCCGGTTGCCGCTGAACACCTTGGCCGAGACCAGGTCCTCCGCGACGCCCTCGGCCCGCACCTCGTCCGCGGTCTTGCCGAACGCGAGCGCCTTGGTCTGCGCGAAGAAGTTCGCGAGGAACAGGCCGTGCACGTCGGCCCCGGCCGCGACGGCGCCGCCGTCGCCCACGGCGTCGGCCAGCGGGTAGGCGGGGTTGGCCACGGCGATGAAGTCGGCCGGGATGAGCCGCGTGCCCTGGTGGATGAGCTGGTAGAACGCGTGCTGGCCGTTGGTGCCGGGCTCGCCCCAGAAGACCTCGCCGGTCTCGGTGGTGACGGGCGTGCCGTCCCAGCGCACGGACTTGCCGTTGGACTCCATGGTGAGCTGCTGCAGGTACGCCGGGAACCGGTGGAGCTGCTGCGCGTACGGCAGGACGGCGTGCGTGTGCGCGTCGCGGAAGTTCACGTACCAGACGTTCAGCAGGCCCATCAGGGCGGGCACGTTGCGCTCGAACGGCGTGGTGCGGAAGTGCTCGTCCATGGCGTGGAAGCCGCCGAGGAAGTCGGCGAACGCGTCGGGCCCGATCGCCACGGCGAGCGAGGTGCCGATGGCCGAGTCCACGGAGTAGCGGCCGCCCACCCAGTCCCAGAACCCGAACGCGTTGGCGGGGTCGATGCCGAACGCCTCGACCTTGTCCAGGGCGGTGGACACCGCGACGAAGTGCTTCGCGACGGCGTCGGCGCGCCCGTCCTCGGAGTCCTCGATGGCGCCGGCTGCGACCAGCGAGCGCCACAGCCAGTCGCGCGCGAGGCGGGCGTTGGTGAGGGTCTCCAGCGTGCCGAAGGTCTTGGAGGCGACGATGAACAGCGTGGTCGTCGGGTCCAGGTCGGCGGTCTTCTGCGCGACGTCGGTGGGGTCGATGTTCGAGACGAACCGGACCTCCAGGCCGTCCTGGACGTACGGCTCCAGGGCCTCGTACGCCATGACGGGGCCGAGGTCGGAGCCGCCGATGCCGATGTTCACGATGGTGCGCACGGCCTCGCCGGTGACACCGGTCCACTCCCCGGAGCGCACCTTCTCGGCGAACGCGTAGACCTTGGCGAGCTCGTCGGCCACGTCGGCGGTGACGTCCTGGCCGTCGACGGTCAGGTCCTCGTCCGACGGGCGGCGCAGCGCGGTGTGCAGCACGGCGCGGTCCTCGGTGACGTTGATGTGCTGCCCGGAGAACATGGCGTCGCGGTGCTCCGCGAGGCCCACCTCCTCCGCGAGGGCGAGGAGGGCGGCGAGCACGTCGTCCGTGACCAGGTTCTTCGACAGGTCGACGTGCAGGTCGGCGGCCTGGTGGCTCAGGCGCCCGGCGCGGGCCGGGTCCTCGGCGAACCAGCCGCGCAGGTCGGGCCGGAGGTTCTTGGAGAGCTCGGTGAGCGAGCCCCAGGCGTTGGTGGTGGTGGCGTCGACAGGCACACGGGCCGGCTCTGAGGTCATGACTCAACCGTAGTGCGGAGAGCCCTGGCCGCAGCCTCGGCCAGTGTCTGATCCGTCACCTCGTACCCGGCGTCGCCCCCGCCGCCGGGGCCGCCGGCGTCGGTCACGGTGCGCTTCGCGGACAGGTGGACGGCGTCCACACCCACGCCGAGCAGGGCCGGGACGTCCGCGGCGGTGACGCCGCCCCCGGCCATGATCTCGATGCCGAGCTCGGCGCTGCGCTCGACCAGGGCGGCGAGGCGGTCCAGGCCGTCGGCCGCGCGGGCCGCGCCGCCGGAGGTCAGGACCCGCGCGACGCCCAGCTCGGACAGCGTGTCGAGGGCAGCGATCGGGTCGGCGACCACGTCGATCGCCCGGTGGAAGGTCACCTCGGCGTCGTCGGCGGCGGCCACCAGGCTGCGCATCCGCGCCACGTCCACGGTTCCGGACGGCGTCAGCGCGCCCAGCACGACGCCGTCGGCGCCGGCGTCGACCGACAGGACGACCTCGCGGAGCATCAGGTCGTGCTCGGCGGCCGAGTAGACGAACCCGCCCGGCCGGGGCCGGACCAGGACGTGCACCTCCAGGATCGGCGCGCTGTCCGACGACGGGACCACCGCCGCGGCGTCGATCACCGCCTCGATCAGCGCGGCGCTGGGCGTGATGCCGCCGGTGGCGCCGAGCGCGGAGCAGAGCTCGACGCGCCGGGCACCGACGTCGGCAGCGATCACCGCCCCGGCCGGGTCCTGGACAGCGAGCTCGAGCGCGACACGTTGGGGCACGTGCGCCAGCGTAGTCGTGCGCGGGGCGGCCGTTCGCCCGCCGTGACGGGGACCGAGTCGGTAGGGTCCCATGGCATGGCCATCGATCCCAGTGCGATCCTCCAGGGTCGCGCCCCCGGGCGTGCCCCTGTCGGAGTGATCGTCGGGATCGTCTTCGCCTCGGTCTGCCTGCTGTTCGTGCTCGCGTTCGACGCGGTCACGGGCGGGGCGTCGTTCGTCGTCGGGCTGCTGCTCGCGCTGCTGCCCGTCGCGGTGTGGCTGCCGCTGGTGCTCGCGCTGGACCGCCTGGAGCCCGAGCCGCCGAACGCCCTGATCTTCGCGTTCCTGTGGGGCGCGGGCGTGGCGGCGCTGTTCGCGAGCATCCTGAACACGCTCGGGCTGTCGCTGCTCACCGAGACGGAGCTGACGGGCGAGGAGGACGGCTGGTACCTGGTGGCGACGTTCGGCGCGCCCGTGGTCGAGGAGCTGCTCAAGGGCGCCGTCCTGTTCGGCATGCTGTGGTGGCGGCGGCAGGAGCTGAACGGTGCGACCGACGGCGTCATCTATGCCGCGATGGTGGGGCTCGGCTTCGCCGCGACGGAGAACGTCCAGTACTTCATCGACGCCCTTGACTCCGACCAGCTCGGCTACGTGTTCGTGCTGCGGGCCGTGGTCTCGCCGCTGCTGCACCCGCTGTGCACGGCGATGACGGGGATCGGTGTCGCGGTCGCGGCCCTGGCCGGACCGGGCCGGCTGCGCCGGACGGCGCCGCTGTGGGGCCTGCTCGGCGCGATCGCCCTCCACAGCCTGTGGAACGGCTCCACGAAGTTCGGGCTGGTCGGCCTGGCGGGGGCGTACCTCGTGGGGTTCGTCGTGCTGATCGTGCTGATCGTGATCCTGGCCCGCGACCGGCGGCGGATCGTCCAGCTCATCGAGCACTACCTGCCGCTGTACGGGCCGGTCGGCATCATCACCCCCGACGACCTGCGCATGCTGTCCAGCCTGCCCGGCCGCCGCGCGGCCCGGCGCTGGGCCCGCACGGCGGGCGGGCGCCCCGCCGAGCGGGCCATGACCGACTACCAGCAGGCCGCGACCGAGCTCGCGCTGCTGCACCAGCGGGCCGGCGCCCAGCGTGACCTGGACCCGCACGGCCTGGAGCAGCAGCGGCAGTACCTCGTGTGGATGATGCAGCAGGCGCGGGCCGCGTTCGTCGCGCGGCTGCCGCGCCCGCCGGCATCACCGTGGGGCGCGACGGGCCTCGGCCCGCCGCGTCAGGGCTGACGCGCCGTCAGAGCGCGATCCGCTCGACGCCGGTGGTCACCTCGTCGAGCACGTCCGGCACCGGGGTCACCCCGAGGCCCGGCCCCGTGGGAACCGCGATGTGGCCGGCGTCCAGCACGAACGGCTCCGTGATGTCGCGCGCGTAGAACCGGCCCGAGGCCGAGATGTCGCCCGGCAGCGTGAAGCCGGGCAGGGCGGCGAGCGCCGCGTTGGCAGCCCGCCCGATGCCGGTCTCCAGCATGCCGCCGCACCAGACGGCCACGCCGTGCGCGACCGCGAGGTCGTGGATGCGCCGCGCCTCGAGGTACCCGCCCACCCGGCCGGGCTTGATGTTGATGATCGAGCAGGCGCCCAGCGTGATGGCCGCGGCCGCCGTCTGCGCGGACACGATCGACTCGTCGAGGCAGACCGGTGTGCTGATGCGCCGCGCCAGCTCGGCGTGCCCGAGCACGTCCTCCTCCTCCAGGGGCTGCTCGATGAGCAGCAGGTCGAACGGGTCGAGCCGCGCCAGGTGCCGCGCGTCGCGCAGCGTGTACGCCGTGTTGGCGTCGACCTGGAGCGGTACGTCGTCGCCGAACCGCTCCCGGACGGCCCGGACGGGCTCGACGTCCCAGCCGGGCTCGATCTTCAGCTTGATCCGCACGTACCCCTCGGCGAGGTAGCCGTCGACGACGTCGAGCAGCTGCGGGATCGAGTCCTGGATGCCGACCGACACCCCGCTCGGCACCCGGTCCACGACGCTGCCCAGCTCGCGGGACAGCGGCCGGCCGGCGGCGCGCAGCTCGGCGTCGAGCACCGCCATCTCGAGCGCGGCCTTGGCCATGCGGTGCCCCTTGACCGGCGCGAGCGCCTGGCCGACGTCGACGGCGGAACGGATCCCCGCGCCGTCCCGGTAGGCGCCGAGCGCCGGGATCAGGAACCTGCGCAGCACGTCGGCGCACGCGTCCACGTACTCGGAGGAGTACAGCGGGTCGTCGCCCGCCACGCACTCGCCCCAGCCCTCGCCGTCGTCCGTCTCGACGCGCAGCAGGAGCAGGTCCCGCTCGAGCTGCGTGCTGAACGACGTGCGGAACGGTGCCACGAGCGGGAGCCGGACGCGCCGCAGCTCGATGCTCCGGACGGTCAGGTCGTCGGTGGTCATGCGGTCCCCTTGTCGGTCGGCGGGTCGGTCGGGTCGGCCGGGACGGCCGGGACGCGCACCAGGTAGCCGCCGGGCCCGAACCCGACGACGGACCCGCTGCCGGACAGCGGTGGCAGCAGACCCTCACGGACCGCCACGCGCCAGCGGCGGGCGGCGGCGGGGTCGGTGGTACGCAGCGTCTCGATGTCGGCCGGCACGGGCACCGTGACCAACCGGCCGGGCTCGGCCGCCCCGGTATCCCGGGCCTCCCCGGCCGCCTCGGCCGCCTCGGCCGACGCACGGCCGGCGGAGCAGGCCGCGACCACCTGCGGGTCGCGGAGGTCCCAGCGCACCAGGATCCGGTCGGACTCGTCGCCCCGGTTGATCGCGTCGGGCATGGCACCGTAGAAGGCTGGCAGGTACTCGACCGCCCGCGCGGCGAGCTTCACCAGGTTGAAGTGCGCGTTCCGGGCGACGAGCGGGTCGTAGGTCCAGGTGATCGTGTCCACACCCTGCTCCAGCACCCAGGCCCGCTGGTGCAGCTTGAGCGCGTACCCGATCCCCCGGCGGACGGCGCCGGCGGACACCCCCGCGACGTGGCTGTGCAGGGCACGCTCGTCGGGCGCGTGGAAGAACCCGACACACGCGCCGACCATCCGGTCGCCCTCGTACGCGGCGGCCACGTAGTTGGTCGCCTTGGCCAGCGCCCGGAGCAGCTCGGCCGGGACGGGCGAGCCGCCCCAGACCTCCGTCCACAGCTGCTCGGCGGCGGTGTGCCCGGCCATGTCGTCGACCATCCGGATCTCGACGCCCGCGGCGCGCGCGGCGGCGTCGGCCGCGCGGACGGCGTCCGCCACGACCGGGTCGGCCCCGGCCGCGTCGACCTCGGACCGGCCGGTCACCGGACCGCCGCCGCGTCGGCACCCGCGTCGGCGCCCGCGTCCGCGACCAGGTCCACGACCAGCGCCCGCAGCAGCGCGGTACGGTCGGCGATCCGGTCCACGAGCACGTGCTCGTCGTCGGCGTGCGCGCCGCCGCCCACGGCGCCGAGCCCGTCGAGGGTGGGCGTGCCCACGCCCGCGGTGAAGTTGCCGTCGGACGCCCCGCCCACGGCCACGCCGGTGAGCGCCGGCAGCCCGGCCTCCTCGGCGAGGCGGGCGGCCCGCTCGAACAGGTCCGCGGACAGCTCCCGTTCCAGCGGCGGCCGGTTGATCCCGCCCTCGATCTCCAGCGCGGCGCCGGCCAGCACGGGCTCCAGCGCCCGCAGGGCGGCGTCGACCCGCTCCTGCTCGGCGACCGTCCGCGCGCGGACGTCCACCGCGACCGACGCCTCGGCCGGGACGGTGTTGCGTGTGGTGCCGCCGCCGACGACCGTCGGCACCACCGTCGTGCCGAGCGCCGGGTCGCCCAGGGCCGTGATCGCGAGCACCTGGTGCGCCAGCTCGACCGCCGCGTTCACGCCCTTCTCAGGCTCCAGCCCCGCGTGGGCGGCCCGGCCCTTGACCACCACCTGATAGATCGAGGTGCCCTTGCGCTCCAGCTTGAGCGCGCCGCCGTCGGCGGAGGCCTCCAGGACGAGCGCGGCCGCCGCCCCGCGCGCCTCGTCCTCGATCAGGGCCTGGGACGACGGCGAGCCGAGCTCCTCGTCGCCCGTCACCAGCAGCGTGACGCCGCTGCGGTCCTCCAGGGACGCCAGCACGTGCAGCGCCATGGCCAGGCCGGTCTTCATGTCGAAGCAGCCAGGGCCGCGCAGCACGCCGTCCGCGATGCCGAACGGGTGCGTGCGCAGCGAGCCCAGCGGCCACACCGTGTCGTGGTGCGCGAGCACCAGCACGCGCGTGGGGCCGCCGAGCCGCCACCGCAGGTGGATGCCGAGCCGTTCGGGCGGGGTGCCGAGGTGCGCCGTGCCGAGCCGGGCCACCAGGTCGGCGGACCGGGCCAGCGCGGCCGGGTCCTCCGACGGCGACTCGCACTCGACCAGCGTCCGCAGGTCCTCGATCAGCGCGTCGGTGTCTGCTCGGGCGGCAGTCTCGTTCAAGGGCATGAGGGCACGGTAGCCGCCCCTCGGCCCGCACCCCCAGGATCAGAGCGAGAGCAGCCGCAGCACCAGGGCCGCCGCTGACAGCACCATCAGTGCGCCCGTCGGGCCCACACCGGCCCAGTCCTTGGCGCGGACGTGCGTGACGACGGCGCCGAGGAAGTACAGGACGAAGCACCCGGTGGCGGCGATGCCGATCGGCGCCCACCAGATCCCGGCGAGCGTGCCGAGCGCTCCGGCGACGAGCAGGGAGCCGAGCACGGGGATCAGCCGGCGCGGCACACCGAGCTTGGTGGTGAGCGGCTCGACGACCTGCGGGTTGCCCGTCAGCTTGCCGTACCCGCTGAACGCGGTTGCCAGGATCAGGAGCGACGAGACGATGACAGAAGCGACGAACACGGGTCCTCCGGGGACGACGGCCGGGTGGTGTCCGGCGCGACCAGGGCATCCGTCCGGATGCCTCCCGCATCGTCCGGTACCCGGCGGGCCTTGCCAAGGGCCGGGTTAGTGACTAACCATTGGTAAGTGACTTCCGAGACGACCGCCGACCGCAAGGTGTCCGAGGACGAGTGCGGGCTCTTCCAGCGCACCCTCGAACGCGCGGGACGGCGCTGGTCGGGGGCGATCCTCTACGCCGGGGTCGCCGGCGCACGACGCTTCGTCGAGTACCGCCGCTACGTGCGCGGCATCTCCGACCGGGTCCTGACCCAGCGGCTGCGCGAGCTCGAACGGCAGGGGTTCATCACGCGCGAGGTGGTGCCGACCATGCCGGTGCAGATCCTGTACACGCCCACCCCGGCGGGGGCCGAGCTCGTCGCCGCGCTGCGGCCCCTCGCCGAGTGGGGCGCCCGGCACCCGTCCGTCCTCGACCAGGAGGACGACCACTAGGCCCTGCGCAGGCCCAGCGCGATGACGGCGCCCACCACCACGTGCTCGGTCACCAGGAGCGCCACCGACGCCGGCGTCGTGCCGGAGGCGGCGCCCAGCAGCGACACCAGCAGGGCCACGCCGCAGAGCACGAGCCACGCGACCTCGCCGCCACCCTTCGCGATGCGTCCGACGACGGCCCGCGCACCCCAGCCGGCGAACCCGGCCACGAGCGCGGCGGCCAGGGCGGCGACGACGGTGACGGGCTGGACGCTCGCCCCCGTCTGCGCCGCGGGGTCGACGCCGAACGCCGTGCCGATCAGCCACACCAGGACGGCGGCCGCCGCGGCGGCGAACGGCACCGCCCAGGCGGGCCAGGGACTACGGGTCACCAGGTTCTCGGCCATGACGTCTCCTCACTCCGTGGCACGTCCGTCGTGCCTGGTCACAGCCTTCTCGACCCGGGGCGACCGCGACATCAGTCCGTGGTACCGAACCGGGTCACCCTTCGGTAGCGGCACCCCAGACCTTGGTCGGTGTCCGGCGCCGCGCGCCGTGCGTAGTGTCACCGCCATGACAGGCGAACCGCAGGACTGCGAGCCCGGGGGCATCGAGCCGGCACGCAGCGGGGCCGGGCGTACCGAGCCGGGGCGCCCTCCGCGGCGCGCGGTGGTGGTGGCCATGCTGCTGCTCGGCACCCTGACCCTCGCGACGGTGCTGTCCCGCGCTCCCGGCGGACCCGAGGCGCTCCCCCTGCAGCTCCTGGACCTGGCGGTCGCGGTCGTCTCCCTGGCCCTGCTGCCGCTGATGTGGGCCCGCCGGTCGGTCCCCCTGGCCCTCACGCTGGCCGCGCTCGCGGTGCTCTCGCCCGGCGCGACGCCGGCGGCGACGTCGGCGGTGCTGCAGATCGCCCGGTGGTCGCCGCTGCGCACGGCGGTCCTCGTGGCCGCGGCGAGCACGGCCGCGCACGCGGTGCAGGGGCTGTGGCGTCCGCCGTCGTTCCCCCTGGGCTGGTGGCTCCTGTGCGACGTCGCCGTGCACGCCGCGCTGCTCGGCTGGGGCGCCTACCTGCAGGCGCGTGCCCAGCTCCTCGCCGACCTGCGGGCCCGCGCCCGCCGCGCCGAGGCCGACCGCGAGCAGGCGCTGGAGACCGCCCGGTCCGGGGAGCGCAACCGGATCGCCGCCGAGATGCACGACGCCCTCGGGCACCGGCTGTCCCTGCTGGCCGCCACGGCGGGCGCCGTCGAGTACCGCCCGGACGCTCCCCCCGAGCAGCTCGCCGCCGCGGCGGGGCGGGTGCGCACCGGCGCCGCCGAGGCCCTGGAGGACCTGCGGCAGCTCGTGCGGCTGCTGCGCGGCGGGTCGGACCGGCTGGCCCCGCCGCCCACGCTCCTCGACATCCCCGGGCTCGTCGACGCGGCCCGGTCGGTGGGCGCCGCCGTCACGCTCGACCGGTCCGACGAGCGGACGGCCGCCGGGCCGGATGACGCCGAGCCCTCCCCCGCGGTCGCCATCGCCGCCTACCGCGTGGTCCAGGAGGGCCTGACCAACGCCCGCCGGCACGCGCCGGGCGCGGCCGTCCGGGTCACGGTGACCACGCACGCGGACGAGGTCCTGGTCGTCGTGGCCGACGACGGTCCCGAGCGCACCCCCGACGGCGCGCCCGGGACCGGCCTGGTCGGCCTGCGCGAACGGGTGGAGCTGCTGGGCGGCACGCTCGACGCAGGCCGCTCACCTGCTGGTTTTACCCTGGAGGCGCGGATACCGTGGGCCTGATGGAGACCCGCCTCGTGATCGTCGACGACGACGCCCTGGTCCGTGCGGGCCTGCGCCTCATGCTCGACGGCGCCGAGGGCATCCGCGTGGTCGGCGAGGCCGCCGACGGCGGGGACGTGGCCGGGGTGCTCGACGCCCACCCGGCCGACGTCGTGCTCATGGACCTGCGCATGCCCGGCGTCGACGGGATCGAGGCCACCCGCCGGGTGCGGGGCCGGCCCTCGCCGCCCGCCGTCGTCGTGCTCACGACGTTCGACACCGACACCGAGGTGGTGGGCGCGCTGCGCGCCGGGGCCGCCGGCTACCTGCTCAAGGACATGCCGCCCGCGCGGATCGCCGCGGCGGTGCGCGCGGCGGCCGACGGCGAGCCCGTGCTCGCGCCGGACATCGCCCGCCGCCTGATGGAGACGGTCGCCGCCGGGGGCGGCGAGGCGCGGGACGCGCGGAGCGCTCTGGACCGGCTCACGAGCCGGGAGCGCGACGTCGCCGTCGAGATCGGGCGCGGCTCGTCCAACGCGGAGATCGGACGGCGGCTCTACCTCAGCGTCCCGACCGTGAAGGCGCACGTCTCGAGCGTGCTGGTGAAGCTCGGTGTGGAGAACCGCACCCAGGTGGCGCTGCTCGTCCAGCAGGCCGGCGCGGCTTGAGGCCGCGCTAGGCGCGCAGCCCCAGGAACTCCGCCACCCGGTCCGACGCCGGTGCGGTGCGCAGCTCCTCCGGCTCGGCCACCTGGAGCAGGCGGCCCCGGTCCATGACCCCGACCCGGTCGGCCACCGCGGAGGCCTCGGCGTGGTCGTGCGTCACGAACACGGCGGTGGTCCCGGTCTCGACGAGCGCTACCCGCACCTCGCCGGCCAGCCGTTCCCGGAGCTGCCGGTCGAGCGCGGACAGCGGCTCGTCCAGCAGCAGCAGGCGCGGCCGCGGGGCCAGGGCGCGCGCGAGGGCGACCCGCTGCTGCTCCCCGCCGGACAGCGTGGGGACCGCCCGCTGCTCGTACCCGGCGAGCCCCACGAGCTCCAGCAGCTCGGTGACCCGCGCGTCCCGCTCCTGGCGGGTGAGCGGCAGGGTCTCCAGGCCGTAGGCCACGTTGCGCCGCACGTCCCGGTGCGGAAAGAGCTGGCCGTCCTGGAACATCAGCCCGAACCGGCGCCGGTGCACAGGCAGGCGGCCGACGTCCGCGCCGTCGTACAGCACCTGCCCGCCCGCCAGCGGCTCCAGCCCGGCCACGGCGCGCAGCAGGGACGACTTGCCGCACCCGCTCGGCCCCAGCAGCGCCAGCACCTCGCCGGGGGCCACGGTCAACGAGACGTCGTCCACCGCCGTCACGCCCGCCGTACCGGTCCCGTACCGCACCGAGACGTCCCGGATCTCCAGCCCCGCCATCAGAACTCTCCTCCCGCGCGGTCGTCGCGCAGTCGCTCCGCCACCATCATGACGGTCGCGGTCAGCGCGGCGAGCACCACGGACGCCGCGAGCGCCATCCCGTAGTTCTCGGCCCCGGGCCGCCCGATGAGGCGGTAGATCACGACGGGCAGGGTGGCGCCGTCGGGCCGCGCGAGGAACGACGTCGCGCCGAACTCGCCGAGCGAGACCGCGAACGCGAACCCGGTGGCCAGCCCGACCGACCGCAGGGCGATCGGCAGGTCAACGGTGCGCAGCACGCGCCCCGGCCCGGAGCCGAGCACCGCGGCGACCTCCCGCAGCCGGGGGTCGATCGCCCGGAGCACGGGCAGCACGGTGCGCACGACGAGCGGTACGGCGACGACGGCCTGCGCCACCGGCACGAGCAGCCCGGAGGTGCGCAGGTCCACGCCGAGCACGGGCTGGTCCATGGTGATGAGGAACCCGAACCCGACGGTCACGGCGGAGACGCCCAGCGGCAGCATGAACAGGCCGTCGAGCGTGCCGATGGCGCGGCGCGCGCCCACGGAACGGGGCCGCCGGGACACGACGAGCGCCACGAGACCGCCTACGACCAGGGCGATCAGGGTGGCGGACAGCGCGATCCGCAGCGACGTCGCGGTGGCCTCCCACACGGTGACGACGAGCGCGTTCCGCTCGCCGGTGGTGCCGAGCGCCAGGTAGTTCCCCGGGCCCCACGACCCGTCCGGCTCGCGGAACGAGCGGACGACCAGACCGGCGAGCGGCAGGGCGATGAGTACCGCGACGATCGCGGTGCCCGCGAGCGCCGCCCCCACGTCGGCGGGCGTGCGCCAGGACAGCGGGCGTGCCGAACGCCGCGCGGACACGAGGTGCAGCGCGGCCTCGCGCCGCCGGCGGGCGCGCGCGGACACGGCCAGGGCGGCGCTGATGACGACGAGCTGCAGGACCGACAGCACGGAGGCCGACCGCAGGTCCAGGAACTGCGTGGTACGGGTCCAGATCTCGGTCTCGATGGTGCCGTACCGCACGCCGCCGAGCACGAGCACCACCCCGAAGGCGGTGGCGCAGAACAGGAAGACGACGGAGGCCGCCGACGTGATCGCGGGCGCGAGCGACGGCAGCGTGACGGTCCGGAACACGCGGGCCGGACCGGCACCCAGCGATGCCGCGGCCTCCTCGGCCCGGGGGTCGAGCCGCTCCCAGAGCCCGCCCACGGTGCGCACCACCACGGACACGTTGAAGAAGACGAGCGCGACGACGATCCCGGCGAGCGACTCCTCCAGCCCGAGGAACCCGAGCGCGCCGCTCGGTGCGAACAGCGCGCGGAACGCGACGCCGACCACCACGGCGGGCAGCACGAACGGCACGGTCACCAGCCCGCGCGCGAGGCTGCGCCCGGGGAACGACCGCCGGTACAGGAGGTACGCGAGCGGCAGGCCGAGCAGCACGGAGAACGCCGTGCCGAGCACCGCCTGGGTGAGGGTGAGCCCCACGAGCCGCCACGTGCGCGGGCGGGTCAGCACCTCGACGAAACCGGTGAGGTCGAGCACGCCGTCGGGCACGAACCCGCGGACCACGAGCGCCGCCACCGGCCACGCGAAGAACACCGCGAGGAAGCCGAGGGGGACGGCGACCGCCACCCCCCAGAGCAGGGGCGCGGGCCGGAGCCCGTGCCTCATCAAGCTCCGCCTTTTGTGGGCTGAACCTGCGGCTCCACTCCGGGCGGGTGCCTCGTTCCTCGGCCCCCACCCTGCGTTGCGCCTCCGGCTCAGCCCACGACGGTCTCGGTCCACCGTTCGATCCACTCGTCGCGGTGCTCGCTCACGTCGGCCGGGTCCACCTCGAACGGGGCGTCGGCCTGGGGCGCGAACTTCCGCCAGTCGGCGGGCAGCTCCACGGCCGCGTCGGCCGGGTACATGTACATCGACTCGGGCAGGGCGGCCTGGACGTCGTGCGTGAGCAGGAAGTCGACCAGCTCCCGGGCGCCCTCGGGGTTGTCGGACCCGGCGAGCACGCCCGCGTACTCGACCTGCCGGAAGCAGGTCTCCAGCAGCGCACTCGTCGTCGACTCCGAGCCGTCCTCGCTCACCGTGAACGCGGGCGACGTCGCGTAGGAGAGCGCGAGCGGCCGCTCGCCGCCCTCGCCCGCCCCGGAGAAGTCGACGTAGTACGCGTCCTCCCACGAGTCGGCGACCTTGACGCCGTTGTCCACGAGCGAGGCCCAGTAGTCCTCGAACCCGTCCTCGCCGAACGCCCCGATCGTCGCCAGCAGGAACGCGAGCCCCGGGGACGACGTCGCCGGGTTGGTCACCACGAGCAGGTCCTTGTACTGCGGGTCGGCGAGGTCCTCCAGCGTCGTCGGCACCTCCAGGCCGGACTCCTCGAACCAGGCCTCGTCGGCGTTCACGCAGACGTCGCCCTGGTCGACGGGCGTGAGCGCCCCGCCGAGCTGCTCGGCACCCTCCGGGAGGTCCGCGGGCGTGTACTCCTCGACCACGCCGGCCTCCAGCGCGCGGGAGGCGAACGTGTTGTCGATGCCGAACACGGCGTCGCCGAGCGGGGCGTCCTTGGTCAGCACGAGCTGGTTCACCAGCGTGCCCGCGTCGCCCGCGGCGCTGACCTCGACCGTCGTGCCGGACTCCTGCTCGAACTGGTCGATCAGCTTCTCGTCGAGCGCCCAGGAGTCGTGGGTCACCAGGGTGACGGTCCCCGGGTCGCCGGTGCCGGACGCGTCGTCGCCCGATCCGGAGCCGCCGGAGCACCCGGCGAGCAGCAGGGCCACGGACAGCGCGGCCGCAGCAGTAGGGATGGTGCCCCCGTGGGCACCGGAAAGACGCGACATCGTGCCTCCGACTTCCTCCGCCGGTGTCAACCGGATCAGGTTCAAGGGTCTGCGGCTCTCCGCACTCTCAGCGCCATCGGGGCGCTCCCCTGTCGTTTCCATGCAGCCTAGTCGGCCGTCGAGGGCTACGGTGTAGAGATGGCCCAGATTGAGACGGAACAGACACTCGGCGAGAAGGTCGGCACCCTTGCCCTGACGATCGCGGCCGGCTGGGTCGCCCAGAAGGCCGTCAGCATGATCTGGAAGGGCGTGACCGGAAACGACGCGCCCAACAAGCCCGACGACCCGGAGCTGGACCTGCTGCAGGCGACCGTGTTCGCGGCCGTCGCCGCCGGCACCGCGGTCTTCGCCAAGCGCCTCGCCGCCAAGGGCGCGCACCGTGCGGCCCTGAGCATCGCCGCACGGCGCAGCGCCGTGTGAGGGCATGACACCCTGGTGCCGTGAGCTTCACGCACCTCGATGACCGCGGCCAGGCCCGCATGGTCGACGTCACCGCCAAGCAGCCGACCGTCCGCTCGGCGACCGCCTCGGGCCTCGTCCGTTGCGCCCCCGCCGTCGTCCAGGCGTTGCGCGAGGGCGCCGTGCCCAAGGGCGACGTGCTCGCGGTGGCGCGCGTCGCGGGCATCGCCGCGGCCAAGAAGACGCCCGACCTGCTGCCGCTGGCTCACGTGATCGGCGTGCACGGCGCGGCGGTGGACCTCGAGGTGACGGACGACGGCGTCGTCGTCACCGCGACCGTCCGCACGGCCGACCGCACCGGCGTCGAGATGGAGGCGCTCACCGCCGTCGCGGTCGCCGGCCTCGCCGTGATCGACATGGTGAAGGGCCTGGACAAGTCGGTCTCGCTCGCGGACGTGCGGCTGGAGCGCAAGACGGGCGGCAAGTCGGGCGACTGGGTGCGCGAGGCCTGATCGCTGTCCGCCGACTCGCCGGCGCCCGGACTTCACGGGGACGACGGCGCGCCCTCGGTCGGCGCGATCCACACGTCGTCGCCCACCGCTATCCCGCGCGCGTGCGTCCTGGTCAGGGTGATCAGCACGGCCTCGTCCTGCTCCGTGCGGACGGTGAGCCGCACCTCGAACCCGACGCGGAGCACCCGGGTGACCACGCCCGCCGTCGTCCCAGGCGTGCCCGGGGTGCGCACCACGTCGATGTCGTGCGGCCGGATCAGGCTGCCGCCGAGCCGGGTGACCGGGCCCAGGAAGCCCATCACGAAGTCGTTGGCGGGCTTGTCGTACAGCTCCTCCGGGGAGCCGATCTGCTCGATGCGCCCCTCGTTGATCACGACGATCTCGTCGGCGACCTCGAGCGCCTCCTCCTGGTCGTGGGTCACGAAGACCGTGGTGACGTTGACCTCGTCGTGCAGCCGCCGCAGCCAGTCGCGCAGCTCCTTGCGCACCTTGGCGTCCAGCGCTCCGAACGGCTCGTCCAGGAGCAGCACCGTGGGCTGGATCGCCAACGCCCGCGCGAGTGCCATCCGCTGGCGCTGGCCGCCCGAGAGCTGGGACGGCAACCGGTGCGCGAACTGCGACAGGTGCACCAGGTCGAGCAGCTCGGCGACCCGGGCCTGGGTCTCGGCCCGAGAGCGGCCGCGCACCTCCAGCCCGAACGCGACGTTCCGCGCCACGGACAGATGCTTGAACGGCGCGTAGTGCTGGAACACGAAGCCCACGTTGCGCTTCTGGACCGGCAGGTCGGTGGCCTCGACGCCCTCGATCACCACCGATCCGCCGTCCGCGTCCTCCAGCCCCGCGATGATCCGCAGCAGCGTGGTCTTTCCGCCGCCGCTGGGTCCCAGCAGCGCGGTGAGCCCGCCGGTGGGGATGGTCAGGTCGATGTCCGCGAGGGCGACGAAGTCGCCGTACCGCTTGCTGACACCCGACACTTCGATGCTCATGTGCTGCTGCTCTCCAGGTTCATCGCCGCGAGCCGACGGCTCGCAGCACGAAGACGATGACGATGGCCAGGACCGAGACGCTCGCCAGGAGGAACGCGATGGCGTAGGCCGCCTCCTGGTCGAAGTTCAGGTACCGCTCCTCGACCGCCAGCGTCGCCGTCCGGGTCTGGCCCAGCACGTTGCCGGACACCACCTTGACCGCGCCGAACTCGCCCAGGGACCGGGCCAGCGTGAGGACCACGCCATAGATCAGGGCCCACTTGATGCTGGGCAGGGTGATCCGCCAGAACGTCTGCCAGGTGCTCGCGCCCAGGCTGGCAGCGGCTTCCTCCTGCTCGGTACCGATCTCCCGGAGCACCGGGACGACCTCGCGCACGACCAGCGGCAACGACACGAAGGCCGTGGCCAGCACGATCCCCGGCAGCGCGAAGACCACCGTCAGCCCCCAGCTCTCCAGCGCCGGACCGAACCACCCGTTCCGCCCGCCGTACACGAGCACCAGCGCCAGGCCCACCACGACCGGCGACACGGACAGCGGCAGGTCCAGCAGCGCGCTCAGTGCGCGCTTGCCGGGAAACTCGGCCCGCACCAGCAGCAGCGAGACGCTCACCCCGAACAGGGTGTTCAGCACCGTCGCGGCGAGGGCGGCCACCACGGTGAGCTGGAGCGCGGCCACGGTGCCCGGGTCGGCGAACACCCGGTTCAGCGCGTCCATGCCGTTGGCGAACGTGTTGGTGACCACCAGTGCCACCGGCCAGACGACCAGCAGGGCGAGATAGGCGATCACCACGATCCGCAGCAGGTAGGTGACGGGGCCCGGGCGGTCCCTGCGGCGCTCAGCCACGGCGGGCCACCCTCCGTTGCACGACGTCCAGCACCACGATGACGGCCAGCGAGATCAGGAGCAGCACCGACGCGATCGCCGCCGCGCCGGCCGCGTTGTCGTTCTCGATGGCACTCAGGATGCGCACCGACGTCACCTCCGACTCGAAGGGCAGGTTCCCGCTGAGCAGCACCAGGGACCCGTACTCGCCCATGGCCCGGGCGAAGGAGAGCGCCGCGCCCGACGCGATCGCGGGGGCCAGGCTGGGCAGGATCACCCGGCGAAAGACGACGGCCCGGCTCGCCCCGAGCGACGCGGCCGCCTCTTCCGTCTCCGCGTCGATCTCCTCGAGCACGGGCTGCACCATCCGCACCACGAAGGGCAGCGTGACGAAGGCGAAGGCGAGGTACACCGACCACTCGGTGTTGGCCAGGTGCAGCCCCAGCGGGCTCTCCGTGCCGTACAACGACAGCAGCACGAGGCCCGCCACGATGGTCGGCAGCGCGAACGGCACGTCGATCACCAGTTCCAGGAGGCCTTTGCCCCAGAACCGGTCACGCACCAGCACCCAGGCGATCACGGTGCCGATCACCACGTTCACCAGGGTCACGACGGTCGATGCCGTCACCGTGAGCCGGATCGCGGCAGCGGTCTGCTCGTTCGTGAGCTGTCGCCAGAACTCGTCCCAGCCCCCGGACGTCGCGGCCACCAGCACCGCCGACAGGGGGATCAGCACCAGCAGGCTGAACCACAGCATGGTCACGCCGAGCCCGATGCCGGAGAGCCGGGTCAGGTTGTTGGGCAGCGCCCGGTGGCTCTGGGCCACCGGGCGCTGACTCGCGACGCTCATGCGCTACTCCGAAGCCTTCCCGGACTTCTCGATCGACTCGGTGACGATGCCCAGCGGGGCCCCGTCCTTGCCGTCCCCGAACAGCTTGTCCTTGACACCGTCCCAGCCGGGTCCGCCGAAGTCGTTCTCCAGCGTGAGCAGGTGGTGGACGGCGGGGAACGGGTCTGCGGGGTCCGGCGCGCCCTTGATGTCGCCCGGCTCGATGCCGAGCGCGTCGAAGTCCACCTCACCCGGAGCGTCCGGGTTCACCGGTCGGAAGCCCGTCAGGGCGAACTGCTTCTGCCCCTCCGGCCCGCGCACGAAGTCGATCCATGCCTGGCTCGGTGCCGAGGCGTCGTTGAGGATGGCCCCCGGGTTCTCGATGAGGAGCGTGGTCTCCGGGATCACGTACTCGAAGCCCTGACCGCTCTGCGAGGCCAGGATCGCCTCGTTCTCGTAGGCGAGGAGCACGTCGCCGGTACCACCCAGGAACGCGGTCGTGGCATCGCGGCCGCTGTTGGTCAGCGTGACCACGTTGGCGAACAGCTTGTCGAGGTACTCGGTCGCCTCCTCCTCGCTGCCACCGTTCTGCGTGACGTGGCCCCAGGCGGCGAGCGCGTTCCAGCGTGCCGAGCCCGACGACGCCGGGTTGGGGGTCACGATCTCCACGCCGGGCTTGATGAGGTCGTCCCAGTCCTGGATGTCCTTCGGGTTTCCGTCACGAACCCCGAGCACCACGATCGAGGTGGACACGATGCCCTTGTCGGGGCCGTCGTCCCAGGTCTCGTCCACCAGGCCGGCGTCGACCAGGCGGTCGACGTCCGATGCCACCGAGAGGTGCACGTAGTCGGCGGGCAGACCGTCCGCGACCGCGCGGCTCTGGTCTCCGGACGCGCCGTACGACGTCGTGAACGTGACGCCCTCGCCCTCGGGCGTCTTCGCGAACTCCTCGGCGATTGCCTTGTTCGCGGTCTCGGGCACCGCGAAACCGACGATGCTGATCGACTCCGCATCGGTGCTCCCCGCCGAGGACGAGCACCCGGCCAGCGCCAGCACCGAGACGACTGAGGCCGCAGCGGCGGCTCTGATTGAAGGTCGCACGTGCGCACCTTCCTTCCGTCGAGGGGGAACAGCCAATTCCAAGTATTCCCATCGCCCTGGTCGGGTATGGGCCAACTGGGGCGGGACGCTACGGCGTTTTGCCAGAGTATGTCAATCAGACCGATCGGAGATATCCATAGGTTGGACGATCGCGGGTGAAACGGGCCTCGTAGGCGCTTTTGAGACGGCAGTCCGGCGCTCTGCGGGGCGGCTAGTCTGGCGGGGTGATCACCGTCCGCTACTTCGCCGGCGCCCGGGAGGCAGCCGGGCTCGCCACCGAACAGCTCGGCGGCCCGACGTCGGTAGCCGCCCTCCGCGGTGCGCTCACGATCGCGCACCCGGGCCTGGACGCCGTGCTGCCGAAGTGCGTGCTGCTGGTGGCGGGCGCCCGGACGACCTCGGCCGAGGCGCAGATCCCGGACGGCGTCACGGTAGACGTCCTCCCGCCCTTCGCGGGCGGCTGACCCCCTTGGTCAGTGGTCGCCGCCGGTCAGCTGGGAACGGACGTGCGGCCACAGGGTGAGCACCACCTGGAGGCCGTCCCGCACGCCGCCGGACGACCCAGGCAGGTTGACGACGAGGGCGCGTGTGCCGTCCGTGGCCCGCGCCACGCCCGCCAGGCCCCGGGAGAGGGCGGCCGTGGCTATGCCCGCCGCGATGCCCTGCTGGCGCACCGACTCGCTGATCCCCGGGATCTCGTAGTCCAGCACCGCCCGCGTGCCCTCCGGCGTGAGGTCGCGCGGGGTGATCCCCGTGCCGCCGGTGGTGATCACCAGCCGGGCGCCGTCGTCGACCACGGACCGCAGCACGTCTCGGACCGACTCGACACCGTCGGGCACCACACGGGTGCGCACGTCGGTGAGGCCCGCCTGCTCCAGCAACGACACCGCCGTCGGGCCGGACCGGTCCTCGGCCTCACCGCGTGCACAACGGTCGGAGACGGTGATCACCGCTACCCGGTCGGACGTCATGCCGACACGCTATCGGCCTCCGGCTCCTCGGACGCGACGACGGCCTCGGCGGCCTTGTCCTGACGGTAGGCGCGCACGGACCAGATCACGGCGGCGGCCCAGCCGAGCCAGATCAACACGTACACGGCGATCTTCGTGCCGTCAGGCGCGGAGATCCAGTCGCTGTTGAGCAGGGTGCGCGAGTTGGTGAGCACGATGACGCCACCCACCAGCGAGCCCAGGATGCGCGGCGGCACCAGGCGCACCAGCCAGGCCGCGATCGGCGCCGCGATCAGGCCACCGATGAGCAGGGCGAGCACCCAGGCGAAGTCGATGCCCTCGCCGCTGAGGCCGACGAAGAAGCCGAGGCTGGCCGCGATCGCCACGAAGAACTCGCTGGTGTCGATCGATCCGATCACCTTGCGCGGCTCCATCCGGCCGCTCGCCAGGATCGCGGGTGTGCCCACGGGACCCCAGCCGCCACCGCCGGTGGCGTCCATGAACCCGGCCACCAGGCCGAGCGGGGTGAGGAAGCGACGGCGCAGCGGCTTGTCCGAGCGGGTCGGCAGCCCCTGCACCGTGAAGCGGAGCAGCACGTAGAGGCCGAGCACCAGCAGGATCACCGACATGACCGGCGCGGCGACCTCGGTCGAGAGCGAGGACAGGAACGTGGCGCCCGCGAACGCGCCGATCGCACCAGGAATGCCGATGCGTGCCACGACCTTCCAGTCCACGTTGCCGAAGCGCCAGTGCGCGGCACCCGATGCGAGCGTGGTGCCGATCTCGGCGAGGTGCACGGTGGCCGACGCCGCGGCGGGGTTGGTGCCGATGGCCAGCAGCAACGTGGTGGAGGTGACGCCATAGGCCATGCCCAGACTGCCGTCCACCAGCTGCGCGCCGAGACCGACGAGCGCCAGCAGGATCAGGGTTCTCATGGGTGTGGTCTTCCAGGTCCGGGAAACGTGTGCACAGGCGCGCCAGGAACGGCCCTTGCCAGAGTACTCATCTCATCCGGTCGGAAACAACAAGCATCCCAGAGGTCGGGATCGGTGCTGACGCCGGGGCGTCCGGTTCTCCTCGGGCTCTCAGGAGTTCGACCAGGCGGAGTCGCCCTCGGTCAGCGCGCGCACCTCGTCCGGCAGCGCGCCGCTCACCAGGTCCGCGAGCGACACGGCCTCCAGCACCGCGCGCACGTTGGCCCGCAGTGCCACCCACACGTGCAGGAGCGGCGCGGCCGCCCCCTGGAACTCCAGGTCGGACGGCCGGTTGCCGCGGACGAAGACGAGCGGTCCGTCCACGGCACGTACGACGTCGGCGATGGTGATCGAGTCGGCGGGCCGGGCGAGGCGGTACCCACCGCCGGCCCCGCGGTGGCTGGTGACGAGCCCGTCGCGACGCAGGTCGCTCAGGATCCCCTCCAGGAAGCGGTGCGGGATGTCCTGCGCCCGGGCCAGGGCCTCGGCGCGGACGGGCCCGTCGTGGTCGGCGGCCGCCAGCTCGGCGGCGGCACGGACGGCGTAGTCGGCTCGTGCGGAGATCCTCATGACCCCATTGTCTCCCGCCCGCCGCGCCGACACGCACGACGCCCTGGACGCGCCCGGCCCGCACGCCGTCGTCAGGCCAGGATCTGGCCCGCCTTCTGGGCCGACGCCGCGAACGATCCCGTCAGCGGGAGCTCCGGCAGGATCACCGCCTGGGCGGCGTGGTAGACGTCGGGCTTGCCCACCCAGGTGAGCCCGGACGGGCGGTTCTCGGTGTCGAGCTCGTGGTGCCACGACCCGTGCTCGGCGTCGACCAGGTGCTCGCGGATCCAGGCCCACCACTCGCGCTCGAGCTCGGCGTACCGGGCGTCCCCGGTGACGCGCGCCAGCACGTTCGCTGTGGCGGCGCCCTCGGCCGCGACCCAGTGGAAGCGCCGGGGCTCGACGGGCGTGCCGGCCCAGTCCGTCGTGTAGACGAAGCCGCCCCCGCCCTCGCCGTCCCAGCCGTCCGTCACCGCACGGTCGAAGAGCGCGGCTGCGGCCGCCGTCCGCTGTCCGGGTGTGCCCGCCTCGGCGTCGATCTGCAGCAGCAGGCGGGCCCACTCGAGCCCGTGCCCCGGCGTGGCGCCGTACGGCTTGAACTGGTCGCGCGGCCGGTCCGCGTTGTACTCGAGGAGCAGGTTCCAGTCCGCGTCGAAGTGCTCGGGGATCCGCCAGTCGTTGCCCTCGGCCCAGGCGATGACCTGGTCGCCGATCGCCGACGCGCGCTCCAGCCAGAGCGCGTCCCCGGTCGCGGCGTGCGCCGCGAGCAGAGCCTCGACGGAGTGCATGTTCGCGTTCACGCCCCGGTACTCCGACGTCGACGCCCAGTCGCGCGACCGCTCGTCCAGGTGCAGGTTCCGCTCGGGCTCCCAGAACCGCGCGTCGAGCACGGCGAGGGCCTCGGTGAGCAGCTCGGACGCGCCGGCGATGCCGGCCACCTTGCCGGTCGACGCCGCGAGCACCACGAACGCGTGCGCGTAGGCCTCCTTCTTGCCGACCAGCTCCTCACCCTCACCACGGGCGGCCAGCCACCCGCCGAACTCGGCGTCAGCCAGCACCTCACGCAGCCCGGTGAGAGCACGCGTCGCGTACTCCTCCGCTCCGCTCACGCCGAGCAGGTGCCCGACGGCGAAGCTGTGCGCCATGCGCGCGGTGATCCACGTCTCGACGGGGTGGGAGGTGTCCGGGCGGCCCTCGTCGTCGAGCCAGCACGCGGCGCCGTCCGAGCGGATCGAGGCCTCGGCGAAACGCAGCAGCGAGACGAAGTGGTCGCGGCGCCACGCCGCGTCGGCGCTGCTTGCGGGCTGGGTGCTGGTGGAGCCCGCGGCAGTGCGGGTGGTGTCTGCGTTCACACCGCCACGATAGCCGCGGCCGCTGTGCGGCCGGCAACTTGCCTGAGTGCCGGACTGCCGGTCTCCGCGGGCGTGGGCTGTCCGGAAATGCAGAAAGGGGGTAGGAGTCAGTCGCTGTAGCGACTGCTCCCACCCCCTTGCTGGGAATGGTTGTCCGGCGGCGTCCTACTCTCCCACCCCGTCACCAGGGCAGTACCATCGGCGCTGTGGGGCTAAGCTTCCGGGTTCGGAATGGGACCGGGCGTTTCCCCCACGCTATGACCACCGTAACACTGTCGAGAACCAGGCAACCCCACACATCCAACACCCGCCGGCGATGAAGCCAGTGGTGTTGGAAGGGGTTGGTGCCCGTGACTCGGGAACCGCATAGTGGACGCGACACGCTTTGAACTTGATTTTTAGCTCGTG
>NZ_JBHWLR010000014.1:121277-157272 GCF_042731755.1 Promicromonospora sp. NPDC059942 | reverse complement strand
GCCGAGGCCCCGGCCGAGCCCGACGCGCGGTCCCGCACGCGCCGCGGCGGTCGCCGCCCGGCGTTCGAGCAGCCCGAGGCGCCCGCGCAGCCCGCGACGTCCCCCGCCGCGACGACCTCCGGCACGCGCGTGCCGCGCCTGGCGACGACCGCGCTGCTCTTCCAGGCGCCCGACGACTCGTCGGCGCGCCGTTCGCGCCGCGCGCAGGCCCCCGCCGGGCCGGCGCGTCCGCAGGACCTGACGCCGCAGTTCGCCCGCCCTGTTGCCCGCCCGGTCGAGCCCGCCCCCGAGCAGGCCGCCCCCGAGCGCCGCGCGCCCCGGACCGAGGCCCCCGCGGCCCCGGCCGCCGAGGCGCCCGTCGCCGAGGCGCCTGTCGCCGACGCGCCCGCGCAGGCCCCGGCCGAGACCGCGCCGGAGCCCCGCACCCGCAGGTCCGGCTCGCGCCGGGCCGTGCGCCGTACGGGCGAGCCGGCCGCGCGGCCCGCGGCCGAGCCCGCCACGCAGGCCGGCACCCCGGACGTCGCGCAGGAGAGCGCGCCGGCCGACGCCGAGCCCACGGGTGACACCACGGCCCAGACGCCCGCTCCCGAGGCCGTCGCTGCCGCCCCGCAGTTCATCGTCGCCGACCTGAGCGAGGACGACGCGGCAGCGGTCGACGAGGTCGGTGCCATCGAGGAGGAGCTGGTCGCCGAGGGCGTCGAGCTCGAGGAGCTCGCCCCGGCGGACTTCGAGGAGTACGACGACGAGGAGGTGCGCCCGTCGCGCCGTCGTCGTCGCCGGGGTGGCCGAGGCCGCCGTGGCGGCCGCACCCGTTCGGACGACATGGACGACTCGGCGGACGAGGACCAGGACGACGAGTCCGACGAGGACGCGCAGTCGTCCGCGGACGAGGACGGCGACGCCGAGGACGCCGGCCAGGACGCCGCAGAGGGTGACGAGGCCGACGGTGACGGCGAGGGCGAGGGCGGCAGCCGTCGTCGGCGCCGGCGTCGCCGGGGCACCCGCGGCGAGCGGGCCGAGGCCGCGGCCGCCCGCACGAGCCGCAGCGACGAGGTCACCGCGCTCAAGGGCTCGACCCGCCTGGAGGCGAAGCGTCAGCGTCGCCGCGAGGGCCGCGACCACGGCCGTCGTCGCCAGATCATCACCGAGGCCGAGTTCCTGGCCCGCCGCGAGTCGGTGCAGCGGTCGATGATCGTGCGCGAGAAGGACGGGCGTACGCAGATCGCGGTGCTGGAGGACGGCGTGCTCGTGGAGCACTACGTCTCGCAGCAGTCGCAGGCGTCGATGGCCGGCAACGTGTACCTGGGCCGCGTCCAGAACGTGCTGCCCTCCATGGAGGCCGCGTTCGTCGACGTCGGCAAGGGCCGCAACGCCGTGCTGTACGCGGGCGAGGTCAACTGGGACGCGGCGGGCCTGGAGGGTCAGCCGCGCCGCATCGAGCAGGCGCTCAAGTCGGGCGACTCCGTCCTGGTGCAGGTCACCAAGGACCCGATCGGCCACAAGGGCGCCCGGCTCACGAGCCAGGTCACCCTGGCCGGCCGGTACCTGGTGTTCGTTCCCGGCGGCGGCATGACCGGCATCAGCCGCAAGCTGCCCGACACCGAGCGGTCGCGCCTCAAGAAGATCCTTCGCGAGGTCGTGCCCGAGGGCGCGGGCGTCATCGTGCGCACCGCCGCCGAGGGGGCGAGCGAGGACGAGCTGCGCGCCGACGTCGAGCGCCTGCAGGGCCAGTGGGACGCCATCCAGGCCAAGTCCAAGAAGGCCTCCGCGCCCGCCCTGCTCCAGGGTGAGCCGGACATGGCGATCCGCGTGGTCCGCGACATCTTCAACGACGACTTCTCGTCGCTGGTGGTGCAGGGCGAGGGTGCGTGGGACGAGATCGCGCACTACGTCGAGGAGCTGGCCCCGGACCTGCGCGAGCGCGTGTCCAAGTGGGTCGAGAACACCGACGTGTTCACCGTGCACCGCGTGGACGAGCAGCTCGCCAAGGGCATGGACCGCAAGGTCTGGCTGCCCTCGGGCGGCTCGCTGGTCATCGACCGCACCGAGGCCATGACCGTCGTGGACGTCAACACCGGCAAGTTCACCGGTGCGGGCGGCACGCTCGAGGAGACCGTCACGCGGAACAACCTCGAGGCGGCCGAGGAGATCGTGCGGCAGCTCCGGCTGCGCGACATCGGCGGCATCATCGTCATCGACTTCATCGACATGGTGCTGGAGTCCAACCGCGACCTCGTGCTGCGTCGCCTCGTCGAGTGCCTCGGCCGGGACCGCACCAAGCACCAGGTGGCGGAGGTGACCTCGCTGGGCCTGGTCCAGATGACGCGCAAGCGGGTGGGCCAGGGTCTGGTCGAGGCGTTCTCCGAGACCTGCGAGCACTGCAAGGGCCGCGGCTTCATCGTGCACGAGGAGCCGATCGAGAAGCCGGGTTCCGGCGTCGGCCCCGGTTCCGCCGCGGTCGAGGAGAGCCCGCGCGCCGCGCGGTCGCGCCGCAAGCGCGGCAAGGAGGCCAAGGAGAAGATGGCCCCCGCGCCGGAGCAGGCGGCTCCGGTCGCCAGCCTGCCCGAGGAGCGGTCCGAGGCGCGCGAGGCCGTGAAGGCCACGCTCGCCACGATCGCCGCCGCGGCGCAGCACGCGCACGAGACGAAGGACGCGACGGAGGACGGCCCCGCCACGCTGGACCAGATCCAGCTGCCCGCCGCCGGGTCGGGTTCGTCGGGCTCCGCGTCGTCCGCCGCTTCGCCGGCTGCCGCTGACACCTCCGTCTCCGCGGACTCGCCGGCGGACGCCGCGACGTCGGCGGGCGACGCGCCGGAGGGGGGCTCCGGCACTGGGCAGTCGGAACCGCCCAAAGGAGCTGGCGACGAGGTCGCCTGAGCCGAAGAGGGGATTCTGGGCGCGGCTGATGGGCCGCTGACCTGATCCGGACGAGGGTCGCCACCGCGAGGTGGCGGCCCTCGTTTTTGTTGCGCCCCGGGTTTTGTTGCGTGCCGGGCACGTTCTGTGGTTCATTAGTCGAGTAACGAACCAACGAAGCGCGACCGAGACGACGGAGACCGAGATGACAACGATCGCCGCGAGGCCGACCACCCGGCTGGGGTACGTCGACAACCTGCGGATCCTGCTGACCGTGCTGGTCCTGGCCCACCACTGCGCGCTGACCTACGGCGCGCTCCCGATCTGGTACTGGACCGAGCCCAGCGAGAGCCTGTCCGGGCTCGCGCTCATGGTGTTCGTGATCGCGAACCAACTCTGGTTCATGGGCTCCTTCTTCCTGCTCTCCGGCCTGTTCGTCCCCGGTTCGGCGGACCGCAAGGGGCCGGGCGCGTTCGCCCGTGACCGGATCGTCCGGCTGGGTGTCCCCCTGGTCGCCTTCTGGCTGGTCGCGCGGCCGGTGCTGTCCCTGCCGGGCTGGCCGGAGCGCCGCGCGTCGGGGGAGTCGTTCCTCCACTTCTGGTTCAGCGTGGGCGACCCCGGGCCGATGTGGTTCGTCGAGGTGCTCCTCGTGCTGTCCGTCGCCTACGCGGCATTCCGCGCCCTGCGGGCACGGTCCGCGGCCCGGCGTGGTGCGCTCGTCGGTCCGGAGGTCGCCGCGGACGTCGCCGCTGACGCCGTCCCGGCCCTGGTGGCCCAGCCCCTGGGCTTCCGCGCGATCGCCGGGTTCGTCGCGGTCCTGACCGTCGTGACCGCCCTCTGGCGGCTCGCCGTGCCGATGGGTACGTACTGGGTGGGCGTCGGCCTCCCGTCGCCGGCCTACCTGCCGCAGTACGTGCTGCTCTTCGTCGCGGGGCTGCTCGCCGCGCGCCGGGGCTGGCTGACCGCGCTCACGGCGCGGCAGGGCCGGGTCGCGCTGATCGTGGCGCTCGTCGGCGTGGCGCCGGCGCTGGGCCTGTCGGCCCTCGCGACCGCGCCGGACGCCGGTATCCTTGCGCTGCTCGGCCAGAGCCTCGCCGAGAACGTCGTCGCGATCGGCGCGGTCGTGGGCCTGCTGGTGCTGTTCCGGGAGCGGTTCTCGGGCCAGCCGGCCTGGGCCCGGTTCGCCGCGCAGCACTCGTTCGCGGTGTACGTCATCCACCCGCTGGTGCTGGTGGGCGTCGCGGTGCTGCTGTCGCCGCTCGTGGCCCCCGCGGGCGTGAAGTTCCTGGTGCTGCTGGCCCTGTCGGTGCCGCTGTGCTGGGGCGTCGCCTACCTGCTGCGGCGCATCCCGGGCGTGGCGCGGGTGCTGTAGGTCGCGGTTGCCTCAGGTCGCGGGGCGGCGTCAGCCGTCCCGCGACAGCCGCCCGTAGAAGTCGGCGATCGTCTGCGAGAAGAGCTCGGGGAGCTGGACGTTCCAGGGGTGTCCCGCGCGCGGGACGATGCGCAGCTCCGCGTGCGGGATCCGGGCGGCCAGCTCACGTGCCGCCGGGATGTTCGCGACGTCGCGACTGCCGCACAGGACGAGCGTCGGCGCCTCGATGCCCGGCAGCCCGGCCCGGAAGTCCGTGTCCGCGACGACCCGGAGGGCGCCGAGCCACTGTGCCTTGGTCATCTCCATGCCGGCGGCGGTGCTCTCCGGCAGCATCCGGACGATCGCGCGCTGGATCGCCATGAGCGCCGGGTGGGGCCGCACCTGGCTGCCTGACAGCACGAGGGACGCGACCCGGTCGGGGAAGTCGAGCGCGAGCCGGGTCGCCGTCATCGCGCCGAGCGACAGGCCGCAGACGTGGACCCGGTCGAGGCCCCGTTCGTCGAGCAGCCGGCACAGCTCGCGAGCGGCGTCGGCCAGCGTGAACGCACCGGGTTCGGCGGCCCGGTCTAGGCCCGGGATGTCGGGCGCCAGCCCGGTCAGTCCGGCCGGCAGGCTGCTGAGCTGGGCGGCCCAGGGGTCCTTGCCGGCGCCCAGGCCGGGCAGGAACAGTACGGTGTCGACGTCGGCTGCCATGCCGGACAACGTAACGGAATGCTTGACTGGCGCCCATGAAAGACGGTCTGGGCGCCGGGCGCCTTGAGGTCATCGCCGGCCCGATGTTCGCGGGCAAGTCCGAGGAGCTGCTGCGCCGGGTACGTCGCGCCCGGATCGCGCGGCGCGAGGTGGTGGTGGTGAGCCACGCGCTGGACGACCGGCGCGGCGTCGGCCGGGTGACGTCGCACTCGGGTCAGGGCGTGCCGTCGCACACGGTGTCGGACGCCGGGGAGATCCCCGGCCTGCCAAGTCCCGGGACCGAGCTCGTCGCCGTCGACGAGGCCCAGTTCTTCGGCGCCGGTCTGGTGCCCGTCGTCTCCGGCCTGGCGGACCGCGGGCTCGTGGTGGTCGTCGCGGGCCTGTCCGTCACCTTCGACGGGCAGCCCTTCGCGCCTCTGCCCGAGCTCATGGCGCTCGCCGAGTCCGTGGAGAAGCTCACGGCGGTGTGCTCGGTCTGCGGGGCGGACGCCGCCTTCCACGTCCGCCTGCCCGGCGCGCCGACCGTGCCGCACACCGGCTCCGCGCAGCCGGGCGCCGTTCAGCCGGGCGACGTTCAGCCGGGCGACGCGCTCGTGCCGGTCGCGGCCCACGTGGGTGGGTCGGAGGCGTACGAGGCCCGCTGCCGGCGGCACGCCGTCGTCGTGCCGTGACGGGCGCGGCCGCGGAGCTACCGGCGCGGGGCCGCCGCCGGCGGCGCCGTCAGACCTTGCGCATGAGCTTGTACTGCGGGCAGTCGAAGGGGTCCCGCGCGGCGAGCCCCACCTTGTTGAGGTAGTTGACGACGATCACGTACGACTGCGCGAGGCTCGTCTCCGTGTACGGGATGCCGAGGGTGGCGCAGTGCTCCCGGACGATCTCCGCGGTCCGGATGAGGTGCGGGCGCGGCATGCTCGGGAAGAGGTGGTGCTCGATCTGGAAGTTGAGCCCACCCATGAGGATGTTCATGAACCGCCCGCCGCGGATGTTCCGCGAGGTGAGCACCTGCTTGGACAGGAAGTCGATGCGGCTGTCGGCGGGGATGATCGCCATGCCCTTGTGGTTCGGGGCGAACGAGGCGCCCATGTAGACGCCGAACACCGCGAGCTGCACGCCGAGGAACGCGAAGGCCAGGCCGGGCGGCAGCACCCAGAACAGGACCGCGACGTAGGCGGAGAGGCGCACGGCGATGGTGACGAGCTCGCGGATACGGGCTCGCAGCGTCTCGGGGCCGCCGGTGAACAGCGAACGGATCGAGAGGACGTGCAGGTTCAGGCCCTCGAGCGTGAGGAGCGGGAAGAACAGCCAGCCCTGGTAGCGGTTGATCCACCGCTTCAGCCCGCGGTGCTGCCGGACGCCCTCCTCCGTGAACGCGATCGTGTCGTTCTCGATGTCCGGGTCCTTGCCCATCTTGTTCGGGTTCGCGTGGTGCCGGGTGTGCTTGGTCATCCACCACGAGTAGCTGATGCCGACGACGGCGTTGGCCAGCAGGCGCCCCACGCGGTCGTTGCGCGGGCCGGACTGGAAGACCTGGCGGTGCGAGGCCTCGTGGGCCACGAAGGCGAACTGCGTCAGGACGAGCCCGAGCGCGCCGGCCATCAGGAGCTGGAACCACGAGTCGCCCAGGAGCACGAACCCGGTGACGATCCCGCCGAGCGCCACGGTGAGCACACCGAGGGTCCAGGCGTAGTAGCCGTGGGCCCGGCCCAGCAGCCCGGCGTCGCGCACGGTGCGGGCCAGGGACGAGTAGGTGCTGGTCACGGGCTGGGCGTCGGGATCGCGGGGTGTGGTCGGGCGAAAGCCGTCGCGGACGACGGGGGCCGTTTGGGCCATCTGGACCTCAGATGCTCGGGGTCGACTTCCCAGCCGTGGAGTCGGACGGTGCCGCCCGTCATGCAGATGCCCTTGAGCCTACGGGACCGTAGGTTGGCGCGCCGAGGGGCAGTTGTGGACGCCTCGCGAAGAGTTGTAGACGATGTGTTTACCTTCACCAGACATTTCGGACGCGGGTGTCAGTCCTCGATCCGTCAGTCCTCGATCAGGGGCACGAAGCGGTAGCCGCCGTGGTCGGTCGCGCGGGTGCGCCCGTCGGGCAGGCGCTCGATGAGGAGCAGCGTGGTCCGGACGGGGATCACCATCCGGCCACCGATCCCCACCTGCTCCACCAGGGTGCGCGGCAGCGCGGCCGCGGACGCCGACACCAGGATGCGGTCCCAGCCGCTCTCCTGAGGGTGCCCGAGCACGCCGGGCGCCGACTGCACGAGCGTCGCCCAGCCCATCCCGGTGCGCCCGACGTTGGCGGCGCCCCACTCGGCGAGCCGGCTGTCGCGCTCGACGCCGAGCACGTACCCCTGTGGTCCCGTCAGGTAGGCCAGCAGGGCCGTGGTCCAGCCGGAGCCCGCGCCGACGTCGAGCACCCGCGCCCCGAGCGGGACCCGCAGCAGGCGCAGCATGGCGGCCACCGTCGTGGGTTGGGAGGAGGTCTGGCCGCGTCCGATCGGCAGTGGCTGGTCCTGGCCGGCGAACGGCCGCTGGGACCGGGGCAGGAAGTCACGGCGGGGTATGGCGCGCATCGCGCGTGCGATGTCGTCGTGCTCGGCGGCCGGCTCGGAAACCATCAGGTATCACCTGAGCCCAGGGTAGACACACGCGGATCCAGCCCGCCACGTGCCCTGTTCCGTGCCGGCCTGCCCATAGACTGCGGCCCGCCCCGACCGCGTCCACCAGGAGAGGCCTTGGCCACCGAGACGTCCGTCCCCCCGAAGCTGTCCGTAGCGGCCGTCACCGTCGCGGCACTCACCGCCGTCGCGTTCTGGTCCCTCAAACCCGTCTTCATCTCGATCATCGGGGACCGCGGGGACTACGCCGAGGTCTACGTCGTGGCCGGGACCATCTCCGTGCTGAGCAGCCTGGTGGGTGCACTCGTGCTGCGGAGGAGGACCGCGGCCGTCCTCCGCGGCGGGCGGAACAGCCTCTCCGGCGTCGGCTCGGCGGCCGTGTCGGGCCTCTTCCTCGCCCTCTGGTACTACGGCTTCTACCGCGCCCTGTACGGCGCGCCGAAGGTCGACGCGACGATCATCGCGTTCACGTGGCCCCTGATCGCCGTGGTCGCCATGCGCGTCTTCTCCCCGGCGACGGCGGCCAGGCTCCGGTGGAACGAGTGGCTGATGGTGCTGGCCTCGTTCGTGGGGGCGGCCGCCATCGGCGTGTCCAACATCGGGGCGGCGCAGTCCGGCGACAGCGGCGAGATCGTCTGGGCCTTCGTCGCGGCGGTCGGCAGCGGGCTCTACCTGCCCTTCGCCATCAACTCGACCCGCTCGTTCGACCGGGTGGTCGGCTCCCGGCCGATCGCCACGTTCTACGCGATCTCGGTGGCCAACGCCACGGCCCTCGCCGCCGTGCTGCTGGCGTTGTGGGTCAGCGGGCACACCCTGCGCTTCTACGCCTTCGACGCCCAGGTGCTGCTGGTCTGCGGCCTCATCGGCATCGGGACCTACCTGGTCGCCGAGATCACGTGGACCTGGGCGTTCCAGGAGTACAAGTCGCTCACGCTGTCCTCGCTGCCGTACTTCTCGCCCGCGGTCTCCGTGGTGCTCCTGTACCTGCTCTTCGACGAGCCGGTCCGGCCGATCGCCATCGTGGGCCTGGTCCTGATCCTCTTCTCCAACCTGACCCTGCACGCGCGCCACCGGTCCATGAACGCGCTGTCCCTGTCGCTGGTCGCCACCGTCTACGTGGCGCTCGCCGCCCAGGTGCTGCCGCGCGACGTGCTGAGCTCGGTGCCGGAGATGGCGGCGGCGATCACCGGGCTGTTCGCGATCCTCGCCGGTTTCACGCTGGCCCAGGTCGCCGGACGGCGTACGCAGGAGCTCGACGCGCGGGCCACCGTCGTCCGCCGGCTGATCGCCACCGACGACGAGCCGGGCAAGGACGCGGCGGACGAGCTGCTCCAGGACCTCATCGAGCTGGAGTACGACACCACCGCCGAGGGCAAGGAGAGCCGGGCCCTGCGGATCAAGCGCGCCCTGTCCGGCGAGGCCGGGACGCGCACCCCGGCGCAGGAGAACGCCCTGGACGCCTTCAACGGCTGGCTCTCCATCCACCTGGACCGGCTGTCGCTCGGCGAGCGGGCGGCCCTCTGGCTCACCGGCCTCGGCTCCATCGTCTTCGTGCTGCTGCTGCGCGGCGACTCCCCGCTGGGCAACGCCGGCGCGATCGTCTTCGCGGGTGGCGCGTTCCTGGCGATGTTCGCGATCCGGGACTACGACCGCAACAACATCCACGGCTTCAGCAGCCAGATCTGGCGGCTGGAGCAGGGCTTCCGCGAGATCGGCAAGAAGTACTACCTCCCCTCGGAGATCCTCGACTCCGGCGAGTTCACGGCAGCGCAGGTGCGGGACGGGATCCGTACGCGGGACGGCGACGGGCCGATCCGCGTGGTCGAGTCGCTCCCCGCCGGCCGGGGCTTCAACGCCTTCTACCTCGGCACGGCAGCACTGGTCATCCTCGCCGTCGTGCTCATGCCCACCGCGTTCAACGGCGAGATCGGTACGTCGGTCGCCGCCTCCGCCCCGCGCCCGGGCGAGGTGCAGGCGGCTCCCGAGACCGAGGACGCCACCGTCACCGTCGCCGACCCCGGCTGGCCCGGCGCGAGCGTCACGGCCGAGGTCCTCAAGGGCGCGCTCGCGGCGGCGGACGTGACGGTCGAGGTCGAGGAGATGGACCACGTCGACGCCGTCGCCGGGATGGGCGCCGAGAACCCGGCCGTCCAGGTCCACCCCGACCTGTGGCTCCAGAACCAGGGGGTGGCCGTGCGCGAGTGGGTCGCCGCCGGGACCATCCAGCTCAGCGAGCACTCCTACACCGGCACCCAGGGCGTCTACGTCCTCGACGCGGCCGGCTCCGAGAGGGCGCTGACGGAGGCGGAGGACCTGTTCGACCCCGAGGTCTCGGCGCTCTTCGACAGCGACGGCGACGGACGGGGCGAGATGTGGATCGGGCCGCGCGGCTGGGCGTCGACCGAGAACCTGGCCGCCTGGCTGGACCGCCCGGGCCACGAGTCGATCGAGGGGGAGTCGTACTCCGCGACCATCTTCAAGGCGCGGCTCGAGCAGGAGGCCGCCTCGGGCCGGCCCCTGCTCTTCTACGGGTACGAGCCCGACGGCATCCACGAGCAGTTCTCGCTCCGTCGCCTCGCGTCGATCCCCTGGGCGGCGGACCAGGGCGACGAGAACGTCGACGTGCACGTCGCCTGGGCGTCCGCCCTGGCGGAGACGTCGCCCGCGGCAGTCCGGGTCCTGCGGGACGTCGACCTCACGGACGAGGACCTCAGCGGCTTCATCGCGGCCGTCGACCACGACGGGCAGGAGCCGGAGGAGGTCGCCGAGCGGTGGCTGGCCGAGAACCGCGAGCGGGTGGCAGGCTGGGGACGGCCCGGCGAATGATCCGTGCGCCCCAGGTTTGCTCCAGGGTGGGCAAGGCCACGCCTACGCCGGTTTGAACCCGCTGAGGGCATCGCGTAACCTTGTGCTTCGGTGTGCTGTCTGCGCACCCGTCCTGCGTGCCCATGGCGCATCGCACTCGACCGCCGCGGCGGAGCGAGTCACAGCAAAGCCGATGATCTCCGTCGTGCGCGCACGCCAAGACTAGAGAGATGAGTTGAACGTGGTTTACGCGATCGTCAAGGCCGGTGGCCGCCAGGAGAAGGTGTCCGTCGGGACCATCGTCGTCATGGACCGTGTCCAGGCGAGCGCCGGTGAGACCGTCGAGCTCCCGGCCCTCCTGCTCGTGGACGGGGAGAAGGTGACCACCGACGCGAAGAAGCTGGCGAAGGTCAAGGTCACCGCTGAGGTCGTGCGGGACGAGAAGGGTCCCAAGATCACGATCCTCAAGTACAAGAACAAGACCGGTTACCGGAAGCGCCAGGGCCACCGCCAGTCGCTGACCCGCCTCAAGGTCACCGGCATCAAGTGACTTCCGCTGCGGGCCACCTCTGACGAGCGAGCCCGCGCGAGCTAGATACTTCTTCTTCTTCCTTCGTCCCGAAAGACAGGTCAGCCAGATGGCACACAAGAAGGGCGCGAGCTCCTCGCGCAACGGTCGTGACTCCAACGCCCAGCGCCTCGGCGTGAAGCGCTTCGGTGGCCAGGTCGTCAAGGCCGGCGAGATCATCGTCCGCCAGCGCGGCACCCACTTCCACCCCGGCGTGAACGTCGGCCGCGGCAAGGACGACACCCTGTTCGCCCTCGACGCCGGCGCCGTGCAGTTCGGCACCCGTCGTGGCCGCAAGGTCATCGACATCGTCGCCGCCGAGGTCTGATTCGGCTTTCGCGTGAGGGGGCGCACCGGTGACGGTGCGCCCCCTCACGTCTTTTCATGAGCGGCCCCGGGCCGCTCGCCCTGAGCAGTACCTGAGAGGATCGAGACATGGCCAGCTTCGTGGACCGCGTGGTTCTGCACGCCGCCGGTGGTAACGGCGGGAACGGCTGCGCCTCGATCCGCCGGGAGAAGTTCAAGCCCCTGGCGGGCCCCGACGGCGGCAACGGCGGTGACGGCGGCACGGTGAAGCTCGTCGTCGACGCCAACACCACCACCCTCCTGGAGTACCACCACTCGCCGCACCGGCGGGCGACGTCGGGCACCCAGGGGATGGGCGACGACCGGGACGGCGCCAACGGCGGCGACCTCGTCCTGACCGTGCCGGACGGCACCGTCGTGAAGGACCTGGACGGCAACGTCTTGGCCGACCTCGTGGGCGAGGGCGCCGAGTACGTCGTCGCCGCGGGCGGCAAGGGCGGGCTGGGCAACCGGGCGCTGTCGTCGCCGCGGCGCAAGGCGCCGGGCTTCGCGCTGCTCGGCGAGGAGGGCGAGGCCGCCGAGGTCGAGCTCGAGGTCAAGACCATCGCCGACGTCGCGCTCGTGGGCTTCCCGAGCGCGGGCAAGTCGTCGCTGATCGCCGCGATCTCCGCCGCGCGCCCCAAGATCGCCGACTACCCGTTCACCACCCTGGTGCCGAACCTCGGCGTCGTGCAGGCCGACCAGTCGCGGTTCACCGTGGCCGACGTGCCGGGCCTGATCCCGGGCGCGAGCGAGGGCAAGGGCCTGGGCCTGGAGTTCCTGCGGCACATCGAGCGCACGGCGATGATCGTGCACGTGCTCGACTGCGCCACGCTGGAGCCGGGCCGCGACCCGATCAGCGACCTCGACGTGATCGAGGCCGAGCTCGCCGCGTACTCGGGCGACATCGGCATCGCGGGCGGCCGCGTGCCGCTCGCCGAGCGTCCCCGCCTCGTGGTGCTCAACAAGATCGACGTGCCCGAGGCGCGCGAGCTCGCGGACTTCGTGAAGGCCGACCTGGAGGCGCGCGGGCTGCGCGTCTTCGAGATCTCGACCGCGTCCCACGAGGGCCTGCGCGAGCTGAAGTTCGCCCTGGCCGAGGTCGTGGAGAAGGCGCGCGCGGAGGCCCCCGCACCGGAGGCCGCGCCGATCGTGCTGCGCCCGCGCCCCGTGAACGAGTCGAAGTTCACCGTGCGCCGGCTGGGCGGCGAGACTGCCTACTGGTTCGAGGTGCGTGGCACCAAGCCGGAGCGCTGGGTGAAGCAGACCGACTTCAACAACGACGAGGCCGTCGGCTTCCTCGCGGACCGGCTCGCGAAGCTCGGCGTCGAGGACGGCCTGTTCAAGGCGGGCGCCGTCGCGGGCGACGAGGTGCGTATCGGCGACCCGAACAACGCCGTCGTCTTCGACTGGGAGCCCACGCTGCAGACCGGCGCGGAGCTGCTGGGCGGCCGCGGTACCGACCTGCGGCTCGACCAGAACGAGCGGCCCACGCGCGGCGACAAGCGGCGCGAGTTCACCGAGCGCATGGACGCCAAGGCCGAGGCCCGGCGCGAGCTGTGGACCGAGCGCGAGGCGGGCCACTGGACCGACCCCGAGGACAGCTGACCACTGCCCGGCCCGTGGAATGAGCGAGCGTCGGGGGCGGGCCTCCGGAGAGGATGAGGGTGTGAACTCCCTCGACCCCTCGGTGAACGCCCACGACGCCTCGGAACTCCAGGACGGCCCGGCCGCCCCGGGCCCGCGGTCCGCGATCGCCACCGCCCGGCGCGTGGTGGTCAAGATCGGCTCGTCGTCGCTCACCGGCCCGGACGGTCACCTCGACGTCGGCGCGCTGCGCGGGGTGGTCGAGGTGCTCGCAGCCCGGCAGGCCGCGGGGGCGCAGGTCGTGCTGGTCACGTCGGGCGCGGTCTCCGCGGGCATCGGGCCGCTCGGGCTGGGGAGCCGGCCGCGCGACCTCGCCACGATGCAGGCCGCGGCCTCCGTCGGCCAGGGCCAGCTCGCGGGCCGGTACCAGGAGGAGTTCGCGGCGTTCGGCATCCAGATCGGCCAGATCCTGCTCACGGCCGAGGACACGGTCCGCCGCGCCCGCTACCGCAACGCCCAGCGCGCGCTGGAGCGGCTGCTCGCGCTCGGGGTCGTGCCGGTCATCAACGAGAACGACGCCGTCACCACCGACGAGCTGAAGTTCGGCGACAACGACCGCCTCGCCGCGCTCGTGTCGCACCTGGTGCGGGCCGACGCCCTGCTGCTCCTGACCGACGTCGACGGCCTGCACGACGCCCCGCCGTCGCGACCCGGCGCCCGCCGCATCCCGCTGGTCGACGACCTCGCGGAGATCGCCCGCGTCGAGGTGACGGCGCGCGGCAGCTCCGTCGGCACCGGCGGGATGGTCACCAAGCTGGAGTCGGTGCGGATCGCGACCGGCGCCGGCGTGCCCGCCGTCCTCACGCTCACCGCCAACGCGGCCGCCGCGCTCGCCGGGGACGACGTCGGCACCTTCTTCGCCGCCACCGGCCGCCGCACCTCGGCGCGCCGGCTCTGGATCGCGCACGCGGCCCGCACGCAGGGCCGCCTCCACCTGGACGACGGCGCCGCGCGCGCCGTGCTCGGCGGCCGCGCGTCGCTGCTGCCCGCCGGGATCACCCGGGCCGAGGGCCAGTTCGACGCCGGCGACCCGGTCGAGCTCGTCGCGCCGGACGGCGTCGTCGTCGCCCGGGGGCTCGTCGCCTTCGACGCGAGCGACCTGCCCGCGCTGCTGGGCCGCTCCACCTACGCGCTGCGCGAGGAGCTGGGGGAGGGGTACGACCGCGTGGTGGTGCACCGTGACGACCTGGTGCTGGAGAACGGCCGCTGAGCTGACCCGCGGGTCCTCCGACTTCGGTCACCTGCCCGCGTCCGCACCACGGAATCGCCCTCGGCATCCGCCCGCGCCCGACGTACTCTCGACGCATGACGATCGTGAGCCAGTACGAGGCGACACCTGCCGGGGGCGATTCCGCGGGAGCCGGCACCCCGCCGCCGTCGGGCACCCAGGACGTCACCGAGGCGGTGCGCGACGTCGCCCGGCGCGCCAAGGTCGCCTCGCGCACCCTGGCCACGGCGAACCGCATGACCAAGGACGCCGCGCTGGGCGCCGTCGCGGACGCCCTGGTGGCCGCCGCCGACGAGATCGTCGCAGCCAACGCCGAGGACCTGGAGCGCGGCCGCGCCAACGGGATGTCGGACGGCCTGCTGGACCGGCTCGCCCTGACCCCCGAGCGGATCGGCCAGATCGCGGCCGCGCTGCGCGACGTCGCCGGCCTGCCCGACCCGGTCGGCGAGGTGGTGCGCGGGCAGACCCTGCCGAACGGCCTGCGCCTGCGCCAGGTCCGCGTCCCGATGGGCGTGGTCGGCATGATCTACGAGGCCCGCCCGAACGTGACCGTGGACGCCGCGGGGCTGGCCCTGAAGTCCGGCAACGCGGTGATCCTGCGCGGGGGCAGCGCGGCGGCGTCGTCCAACGCGGTGATCGTCGCGGTGATGCAGGGCGCCCTGGCGGCGCGCGGCCTGCCCGCCGACCTGGTCCAGTCGATCGACGCCTACGGCCGCGCGGGCGGCGTGGCGCTCATGCGCGCCCGCGGCCTGGTGGACGTGCTGATCCCGCGCGGCGGCGCCGACCTCATCCAGACCGTCGTGCGCGAGTCCCTGGTGCCCGTCATCGAGACGGGCGTGGGCAACGTGCACGTCTACGTGGACGCGTCGGCCGACGTCGGCATGGCCGTCGCGATCGTGATGAACGCCAAGACCCAGCGCGTCGGCGTGTGCAACGCGGCCGAGACGCTGCTCGTGCACGAGGACGCCGCGCCGGCCTTCCTCCCGGCGGCGCTGACCGCGCTGGCCGACGCCGGCGTGGTGCTGCACGGCGACCCGGCAGCCCTGTCCTTTGCCCCCGAGGGAGCCACCGTGCTTCCCGCCACGGACGAGGACTGGGCAACGGAGTACCTCGCGCTGGAGCTCGGCGTGCGGGTGGTCCCGTCGCTGGACGAGGCGATCGAGCACATCCGCACCTGGTCCTCCGGGCACACCGAGGCCATCGTGACGCGGGACATCGCGGCGGCGGACCGGTTCGTCGCGGAGGTGGACTCCGCCGCGGTGATGGTGAACGCGTCGACCCGGTTCACCGACGGCGGCGAGCTCGGCCTGGGTGCCGAGATCGGCATCTCCACGCAAAAGCTGCATGCGCGCGGCCCCATGGGACTGACCGAGCTGACCACCACGAAGTGGGTGGTCACGGGCGACGGCCACGTCAAGCCGTGAGGGCTCGTTGGCGTCCTGGAGACCTCCGCAGGATCTCCTTGCGACCCGGTGCCGCGGTGCGCCCGCCGCAATTCGTCCGTGAGAGACTAAAGCCCACCTGAGCTTGTTCGACTAGGAGGAACACCCGTGCTGCACACCGCCGTCCTGGCTGCCGAGGCCGCCTCGGAGCACGTCAACGAGCCGATCGCCCCGGTCGCGCTCGGCCTGATCGCCTTCGGCGCGCTCGTGGCCGCGCTGCTCGTCACGTACGCGTTCCGCAACGTCGGCAACCGGCACTGATCCATCTAGACGGGAGCCTGACGACCAGATGAGTGCACGCACCGCATGAGTGCCCCCACTGGGACCAGGCCGCGCATCGGGGTGATGGGCGGCACGTTCGATCCCATCCACCACGGTCACCTCGTGGCCGCGAGCGAGGCGGTCGCGCAGCTGGAGCTGGACGAGGTCGTCTTCGTTCCCACCGGCCGTCCGGGCTTCAAGCAGAAGCAGCGGGTCACCCCGGCGGAGCACCGCTATCTCATGACGGTGATCGCCACGGCGTCGAACCCGCGCTTCACGGTGAGCCGCGTCGACATCGACCGGGCGGGCCTCACGTACACGGTGGACACGCTCCGCGATCTGCGTACGCAGCGCCCGGACGCGGACCTCTACTTCATCTCGGGAGCGGACGCCATCCAGCAGATTCTCTCGTGGAAGGATGCCGAGAAGCTCTGGGACATGGCACACTTCGTCGCTGTCACACGGCCTGGGCACATGCTCACCGTGGACGGGCTTCCTCGGGACGGCGTGACGACACTCGAGGTTCCTGCACTAGCTATCTCCTCGACCGACTGTCGTCGTCGGGCCGAGGAGGGTTTGCCGGTCTGGTATCTGGTGCCTGACGGCGTGGTCCAGTACATCGCCAAGCACGGACTGTATCGAGGTCTTCACGATGAGTGACAACAAGGGTCGTCCCATGACGCGCCGCGAGATCCGCGAGCGTGAGGCTGCCGCCGCGGCTGCCGCCGGCGGTGGTGCCGGTGGTGGTGCCTACCCGCCGCAGGGCGGGCAGCAGCAGCCTCCGCACCGTGGCGCGCCCGCACCCGCCCCTGCTCCCGAGGGCGGCTGGTCGCCGAACCCGGGCAACCCGCCGGTCGCCCGGCCCCCGCAGGCGACGGGCGGCTCGCGCGGCGTGGACGCGACGGGCCGGCTCACGCCGGTGCAGCAGCCCGGCGGCAACCCGTCGCCCTTCGGCCCCGGTGGCGGCCAGAGCCGTCCGGGCGCTCCGTCCGGACCGGGCGGCCAGGGTGCCCCCGGCGGCCACGGCGCGCCGGGCGGTCCCGGACAGCAGAGCGCCCCGCCGAGCCCGTTCGGCGGGCGCCCGGCGAGCGCACCCGTGCCGCCCGCGCCCCAGCAGCAGGGCCGTTCCGCGCGGTTTGCCCCGCCGCAGGCGCCCGGCGCGCCCGCCGGACCGGCCGACGTCGGCCAGACGACGCAGTGGGGACCGCCTCCGCCCGCCCCGGCCCAGCAGCAGCCGCCGTCGCCGTTCGGCGGCCGTCCTGGTGCGCCGACCGCGCCCGGGGCCCCCGGCGGCCTCGGCCAGCAGCGCCCGGGTGCACCGGGCCGTCCGGCCGGAGCCCCGCCCAGCGGTGCCGTCTCGAGCAGCGCGCCCGCGCTGCCCTGGGAGGCCGGTGGCCCGGCGGCTCCGCAGTCGGCGCCCCCGGGCGGCGCGCCCGGGGCCCCCGGTTCGCCGTTCCCCGGACGCCGCGGCGGCCCGGGCGGTCAGCCCGTCCCCGGCGCCCCGGGTGGTCCCGGCTCCGGTCAGATCGGCGGACCGGGCCAGATGGGCGGCCCCGGTCAGATGGGTGGCCCCGGTCAGCCGCACCCCGGTGCTCCCGGCCAGTTCGGTGCCGGCCCCATCGCCCCGTCCCGGGCCTCCCGCCGTGAGGTGGAGGAGGAGTGGGACGAGGAGGAGGACGAGGGCCCGCAGTACACCTGGCTGCACTACATCATCCTGGTGGTCGTGGCGTTCGTGCTCGGCCTCCTGATCTGGAAGCTCGTGCTCGAGGGGGACAGCGTCGGGTACCCCACGGACCAGGCGGCCGCCCTGCTGGGCACTCTGCCGGGCGGACTGCCCGGCTTCATGGGAGGTAATGCGGTATGACGGCGACCGAGCGGGCCACAGAGCTCGCGATCATCGCGGCGCGGGCGGCGAGCGACATCAAGGCGCAGGAGATCATCGCGCTCGACGTCAGCGAGCAGCTCGTGCTGACCGACGTGTTCCTCATCGCGTCGGGCGCCAGCGAGCGTCAGGTCTCGGCGATCGTCGACGCGGTCGAGGAGGCGCTCTTCAAGGAGGGCGTCAAGGCGATCCGGCGCGAGGGCAAGTCCGAGGCCCGGTGGGTGCTCATCGACTTCGGTGACGTCGTGGTGCACGTGCAGCACGCCGAGGACCGGACCTACTACGCGCTCGAGCGCCTGTGGAAGGACTGCCCGGCCATCCCGCTGCCCGAGGACGCCCAGGGCGGCGGCGACGCGACGGAGTTCCGCGACCCCGACGACGGCGCGATCCACCTGGCCGGGGACTCCCGCCAGTGACCGCAGGGACGATCGTGCTGCTGCGCCACGCGCGCACGGCATACAACGCGGGCCTGCGCCTGCAGGGCCAGATCGACATCCCGCTCGACGAGGTCGGCCGCTGGCAGGCGGAGCAGGGCGCCACGGCGCTGGCGGCGTCGCACAAGGGGTCCCTCGTGGTCTCCAGCGACCTGCAGCGGGCCCGGGACACGGCGGCCGCGTACGCGCGGCACCTCGACCTGGAGGTCCTGACCGACGCCGGGCTGCGCGAGCGGTCGTTCGGCGAGTGGGAGGGGATGACCGACGCCGAGATCGCCGAGCGCTGGCCGCAGGAGCACGCCGTCTGGCGCGGCGGCGGCGAGCCCGAGGCGAACGGGGTGGAGTCCAAGGCGGTCACCGCCCGGCGCATGGAGGAGGCGGTGCTGCGGCACGCCGAGACTCTCGGCTCGGGGGAGACGCTCGTGGTCGTGTCGCACGGCTCGGCGATCACGCAGGCGATCACCCGCCTGCTCGGTCTCGACCCCGCGACGTGGCGTGGTCTGCACGGCCTGCACAACGTGCACTGGTCGCACCTGCGCGCCTCCGGACCGGGCGCGAGCCCGGCGTGGCGTCTCGTCGCGCACAACGTGGGCGCCGGCTACCCGCTCGACACGTGGCAGTCCGGGCCCGAGGCCCGGCAGTGACCGAGCGCACGCCGGTTTGAATTTGGTCCCTGGCGTCGGTCTGCATAGACTAACGACGCTCGCCCGGCCCAATGGCTGGGAGAGACCAATCTGGGGCTGTGGCGCAGCTGGTAGCGCACCTGCATGGCATGCAGGGGGTCGGGGGTTCGAGTCCCCCCAGCTCCACCGGACGAAGGCCGCTGACCCGCACGAGAGTGCGGGTCGGCGGCCTTTCTCGTGCTCGGTGTGCCCGCTCCGCCTGCGTGCTCACTCGGCCTCTGCGGCCTCCGCGAACCGCTGCGTGCCGATGACGCGGAGCAGGTCGAGCTTGTCGGCGGCGTCCGTACCCTCCAGCGGCAGGAGGACCCGCACCCGGATGCCGGTCCCGGGCGTCACGAGCACCTCGCACCGGAGCCGGACCAGCCCGACCGTGGGGTGCTGGACATCCTTCAGGTCGGAGCGCCGGACCGCGACGTCGTGCTGGTCCCACAGCGTCGCGAACTCCGCGCTGTGCGCGGCGAGGCCGGTGACGAGCCCGGTGATCTCGGCGTCCTCGGCACGGCGGGAGTAGGTGGCGCGCAGATCGCTGACATGGGCCCGCGACAGCCGGGCCCGGTCCGCCTCCGGGACGAGGCCGCGGGACTCCGGGCGGGTGAACCACCGCCAGTAGACGTTGCTGTCCCGGCCCGGGAGCAGCTCGCCACGGCAGTGCAGGGCGTCGTCGAGCGCGTTGGTGTGGAGCACGTCGCCGAGATCGTTGTAGACGCACGTCGGCAGGTCGTCCAGGTGCTCGGCGAGCTGGCGCAGCCCCGGGTCGAGACGGCGGCCGACCTGCCGCGACGGGACCGGCACGCCGGCGAGGCGGAAGAGATGGTCCCGCTCGTCCGGGGTGCACCGCAACGCCCGCGCGAGCGCGGCCACGACCGATTCCGACGGGTCGGAGCCGCGTGCCTGCTCCAGCCGCGCGTAGAAGTCGCTGGACACACCGGCCAGCACCGCGACCTCCTCGCGGCGCAGGCCCGGCGTCCGGCGGCGCGACGTCTCCGGGAGGCCGACGTCCGACGGCGAGAGCGCCGCCCGCCGTCGGCGCAGGAACTCGGCGAGCCCGGGCCGGTCGATCACCTGATCAGTATGTCCCGCGGTCGCGACCGCAGCCAGGACCGGACCGGTCCTGGATGAACCACGGCGACCGGCCGCACGGTAGGGGCATGACCACCCATCACGTCGGGCTCGCCCGGCACATCCCCGTCCCGCCCGCGGTGCCGACCGTCTCGGTCAACCCGGTCACCCTCCCGGCGCCGGACCGCGCCCTCCCGCTGACGCTGCGGGTCACGGCGCCCCTGCACGGTGACGCCCTGCCGATCGTGCTCCTGTCCCACGGCGGCGGCAGCTCGTACCACCTGCGGTCCAAGGACGGCTACGCGCCCCTGGTCGACTTCTGGGCGGGCCACGGGATCGCCGTCCTCCAGCCGACCCATCTCAGCGCCCCTGACGGCGGGCTCGGCCTGGACCCGGACGCCCCCGGTTATCCGCTGTTCTGGCGCTCACGGATCGACGACCTCACGCTGATCCTCGACGGTCTCGACGCGATCGAGGCCCAGGCGCCGGCCGTCGCCGGGCGGCTCGACCGGGCGCGTGTCGCCGCCGTCGGCCACTCCGCGGGCGGCAACACCGTCAGCGCGCTGCTCGGCGCGCGGGCGACCGACCCGGCCGGCGGCGTCCTCGACCTGCGCGAGCCCCGCATCAGTGCCGGTGTGCTGCTCGCCTCGACCGGCAGCGCCGAGGGCATGACCGACGCCATGCGCGCGCGGTACCCCGAGCTGGAGGCCGACTTCTCGCACCTGACCACCCGCACGCTGGTGGTCCACGGCGACCAGGACGACAACCCGGCCGCCACCACCCGCGGCGCCGACTGGTCCGCCGAGCCCTACCACCTCAGCCCGGGCGCCGACGCCCTGCTGACGCTGCCGGGGGCGAGGCACTATCTTGGCGGCATCATGGGCTACGACCTCGCCGAGACCGACGACGAGGACCCCGAACGGCTCGCCGTCACCCAGCGCATGACCTGGGCCTACCTGCGGTCGGCTCTCGATCCCGGTGACCCCGCGTGGCGGCGGGCCCTCGACGCCGTCCGCGACAACCCGTCGCTCGCGAGCGTGCAGACCAGGTAGCCGACGCCGTCCGGGCGTGTGCCGGGGGGCTCGTTCCCGCGGCGACGATGCGTGCCAGCGTGTGAGCCGGACGTGGGTCGCTCGCCGTGGATAGGCTGCCGGCACATGACCGAGCGACCTCGAGCAGATCAGCCGCACTGGCGCGTGTACCCGGTGGGTGCCGCTGGAAACCTGGTGAACGCGACGATCAACGCGCTGGCCCCGTTCCTCGTCGGCATCGGCGCCGCCTTCGTGCTCCTCCTGGCCGTCGCCATGGTGGGTGAGGAGGCCCTGTTCGACGAGCCCGCCGTCAGCGGTGCGCTCGACCAGCTCGCGCGGGCAGCCATGGTCCCGGTGCTCGTCCTCGCGCTGGGCGCCGGCGTCCTCACCACCGTCCTGTCCGCGCTGCGCGAGGTGATCACCTCGCGCGCCGTCGCCCGGGCGGCCCGCGACGGTGCGCCGAGGACGGCCGTGCCGCACCCGAGCCAGGTGGACCTGGTGGCGGCCCAGCCGCCGTTCGTCGCGTTCTTCGTGGTGTCCGCGCTGCTCGCCGGGATCGGCGTGCTGTTCACCGTGGTGGCGGCCTTCGGCGTCAACGGCAGCGAGATGTACATCCTGTGGGGCTCGCTCGCGGGTACGGGGGTCGCCGGGGCCTTCGTGCTCCTCGCGCTGGCGGGCCGTCCCGCGCACCACCGCCGTCGGCTGGTGATCGCGGCGCACTGGACCACGGCCGACGAGCACGCGGCCTGGCGGCGAGCCGCCCCTGCGAGGTCCCAGAACGACGACGAGGCGGCGCTTCCGCCCGACCTCGTGCGCAAGCAGCGCACGGCCACCTGGTACGAGTACGTGGGCATCGTGTGCCTCGCGCTCGGGTTCAGCCTGCTGCAGCTCTGGCTGTTCGTCACCCACCCGTTCCGGTCCACGACCGACGCCGGACCTCGGGTCGAGTACGGGGACGGCGTCGAGGTGGTGCTCGTCGTCGGCGTCTGGGTCTTCGCGGCACTCGTCGTGGCGGCCGTCGGGCTCCTGGTGGTGGGGTTCTTCGCCGACTCGGCCGTCCAGCGGCGCGAGCAGGAGATCCTGCGCCAGGCGCTGGAGGACCGAGCGGCCCCACGCCCGCCGAGGGGACTGCTGCGCAAGTACGCCAACCACCAGCCCGTGATCTTCGTGCAGGCCCTGGCCCTCCTCGCCGCCGTCGGGACCACGCTCGGCTGGGGCGTGTACAGCCTCGGCACGGGCGGGATGGAGGACGTCGCGACGCTGTACGGCGACGCCGACGAGACGTTCGGCGGCTTCGTGCCCCAGGCCCTGGTGACGCTCGCGGTCTCGGTCGCCCTCGTCGTCGGCGCGATCGTGTGGGACGTCGTCGCCGCCGCTCGTGGCCACGAGCTGCGGAGCCAGGTCGTGGAGCGCTGGCCGATCAAGCCCGCGCCGCGGATGACCGGTGAGGACGGCAAGAAGCGGCCGGACCCGGCGTCGACCGGGCCCTCGCTGACGCCGAAGCCCACACCCCGGACCGCACGGCGCTGACGAACGACGGCCCGGCCGGCGGCCGGGCCCTCGTCCACGTCGTGCGGGGTCACGCCGGCGTGAGGAGACCCCCGGTCGTCGCCCGTGCCCGGTCGAGCCGCGCGCCGACGTCGGCCCAGTTGGCCAGGTTCCAGAACGCCGCGACGTAGTCCGCCTTGACGTTGAGGTAGTCCAGGTAGAACGCGTGCTCCCACATGTCGAGCATGAGCAGCGGGGTGATCCCCAGCGGCACGTTCGCCTGCTGGTCGAAGAGCTGGAACACCAGCAGCCGCCCGCCGATGCTGTCCCAGCCGAGCACCGCCCAGCCCGAGCCCTGGATGCCGGTGGCCGCTGCGGCGAAGTGCGCCTTGAACGCCGCGAAGCTGCCGAACTGGTCGACGATCGCTGCCGCCAGCTCGCCGGTGGGTTCGCCGCCGCCGTCGGGCGAGAGGTTGTTCCAGAAGACGGTGTGGTTGGTGTGGCCGCCCAGGTTGAACGCGAGGTTCTTCTCGTGCAGGTTCACCGCGGCCAGGTTGCCGCTCTCGCGTGCCTCGGCCAGCGCGTCGAGCGCGGCGTTGGCGCCGGCCACGTACGCGGCGTGGTGCTTGTCGTGGTGCAGCTCCATGATCCGCCCGCTGATGTGCGGTTCGAGCGCGGCGTAGTCATAGGGCAGGTCAGGCAGGGTGTAGACGGGCATTTCCGGGTCCTCTCGTCGAGTGCTTCCGACGCTAGAACCTCAACCGCGGTTCAGGTCAACGGACCCGGGCGGGGTGCGGTGGTGATGGTCGACACACCCGTGCGCGGAACGAGCTCCGGCCAGGCGGTCGCGGCGCTCAGGCGGTGACGACGATCTTGCCGAGCGGGTGCCGGCGGGCGTAGTGGACCGCCGCTTCGACGCCGTGGTCGAGCGAGTACCGTCGGGCGATCGGTGTGGAGAGCCGGCCCGCCATCGCAGCTTCGGCCACGGCCCGTGTGCCGTTGCTCCCACCACCCGTGTTCATCACGAAAGCCAGCTCCACGTCATCGCGCCCGAGCTGTTCCGGCTCCGGCGGCGGGAAGATGATGGAGACGAGCCGGCCGCCAGGACGCAGGCTGCGTGCCGCCGCGGGCAGGCCGTCGGCAAGGAGCGCGAGGTTGAGGACGACGTCGACGCCGGTGGGGTATTCGTCGTAGGCGACCGCGTGGTGGGCGCCCAGGCCGTGCAGCAGCTCGGCGGCCTCGGCAGTGCGGGCGGTCACCGTGATCTCGGCTCCGGCCGCGTGCAGGACCGGGATCAGGGTCAGACCGACCGCGCCGGTGGCGCCGATGACGAGGACGGAGTCGCCGGGCCGGATCTTCGCGGCGTTCATGAGCGCCAGCGTCGTGGCGCCCGCAATCACCAGCGACGCGGCCCGCTCTGCGCTGAGGCCGGCCGGGCGGTGGTCCAGCGCGGGCGTGTCCGTCTCGAAGACCGCGTAGTCGGCGAGGGCGCCGGTGCTCAGTGACGGTCGCAGGGGGTCGGCGGCGGCGCGCAGCTGGCGGGGCATCGCCATGCCGAAGATCTCGTCGCCCGCGCGGAAGCGGGTGACGCCCGGCCCGGCTTCGGTGACGGTGCCCGCGAACTCGTTGCCGAGCGTGTACGGGAACCGAAGGTCGACCAGGTCGCGGAACCCGCCGGTGACGACGCGCAGATCGGTGGGGTTGAGCGTCGCGGCGGCGATCTTCACCAGGACCTGGCCGGGACCGGGACGAGGCACGGGCAGTTCGGCGATCGTGAGTTGCTCGGGAGCTCCGTAGCCGGTCGCGACGAGCGCCCGCATGGTGTCGGCTGTCATGAACCCACCGTATGAAGGGGGTACGTGAGCAGTCGATGCCCGGAACGCTCACTTCGTTGCTCGTTTGACTCATCTAGCATGCCTGCATGGATCTTGTCGCCGACGTGCTGGAGATCTCCGGCGTCCGGGGCACGATCGGCACGCGCACGGAAGCAGGCGGGGACTGGTCGGTCTCCGTTGCGGGCTGTGCCGTGGCGGTCGTGCACGTCGTCACCGCCGGCAACGCCTGGCTCGATCTTCCGGGCTCCTCACCGCGCCGGCGAGAGCTGGCGGCGGGAGACGTGGTACTCATGCCGGGCGGGCCGGCGCACGTGCTGAGCAGTGGGCCGGGTGCCGGTACCTCGGTGGCCGATCCGGAGATGGTGAGCCGAGGGTTCGGGTCGGGCGAGGTGATTCGCCTCGGCTCACAGCCCGCCGACACCCGCATCGTGACCATCGGTTACGACTGCGACCACACCGTGCACACCCAGATCCTCGGCACGCTGCCGGAGGTGGTGCACATCCGCGGCGACGACGGCGCGGACGGCTTCGACGACACCGTCCGGATGCTCGGGCGAGAACTGAGCCACCCACAGCTGGCGGGAAGGGCGGTGCTGAACAGCCTGGTCGATGTGCTGCTCGTACAGCTCGTGCGGGCCTGGCTGCCCACCCGGTCCGAACCTCACGGCACCTGGCTCGGCGTGCTCGCCGACCCGCTCGTGCACAAGGCGATGGAGCAGCTGCACGCCGAGCCCGCACTGCCGTGGACCACGACAAGGTTGGCCCACGCTCTCGGCGTGTCCAGGGCGACCCTGTCCCGCCGGTTCGTGGCCGCCGTCGGACAGACCCCCGCCGCCTATCTGACCCAGTGGCGCCTGGACCTGGCTGCGGTTCGCCTGCGCGGGAGCCGGGACCCGGTGGAGTCCGTCGCCACAGCGGTCGGTTACCAGTCGGTCCCCGCCTTCAGCAGGGCGTTCGCCCGCTCCCGCGGCATGACTCCCGGGCGGTACCGCACCGCTGCGCGCGACGACGGTCGCCTGTCGGCCTGAGCCAGAACTGGTGGGCTCATGACGAGAGGCCATCCCTTCCTCCTTGTTACAGGATTCCGGAATGGCCTCTGACTGAGTGTTTCGGTGGAGCTGGGGGGACTCGAACCCCCGACCCCCTGCATGCCATGCAGGTGCGCTACCAGCTGCGCCACAGCCCCGAACAGCGTTCGCCCAGGTGGGCGAGCGCCGTCAGTCTAGACCGATCCCGGCCCGGAGACCAAAGCGGGGCTGCCGACCACCGTGAACGGCACCCGCAGCAGGTCCGCGTCGCGTGACGACGAGCCGACGAGCAGCTCGAAACCGCCCGGCTCGACGACCCGGTCGCCGACCCTGTCGACGATCGTGCAGTCCGCCACCGGCAGGTCGATCTCGACCACGACGCTCTGCCCGGGGGCGACGTCGACCTGGCGGTAGGCCTTGAGCTCCTTGTCGGTCCAGCTCACGGACGTCACGGTGTCGCTGACGTAGACCTGCACGGTCTCGCGCGCCGGGCGGGCGCCCGTGTTGGTCAGGGTCACCCGGGCGCGGACGGTGTCGTCCGGGCCCACCTCGGCGTCCCGCACCCCGAGGTCGGAGTACTCCACCGTGCTGTAGGACAGGCCCTGGCCGAACACGAAGGCGGGCTCCTGCGTCAGGTCGGCGTACCGGGCGCCGTGCTGACCGCGGATCTGGTTGTAGTACACCGGCTGCTGGCCCACGTGGCGGGCGAACGAGATCGGCAGCCGGCCGGACGGCTCGATCAGCCCGAGCAGCAGCTCGGCGACCGCCCGACCGCCCTCCATGCCCGGGTTGGCCGTCCAGATCACCGCGGCGGCGTTCAGGGCGGACTCCGGCAGCACCAGCGGCTTGGACGCCATGACCACGACGACCATCGGCGTCCCCGTTGCGGCCAGCGCGTCCAGGAGGGCGACCTGCCCGCCGACGAGCTCCAGCGTCGCGGTGGACTTGTACTCGCCGACCAGCTCCACCTGGTCGCCGACCACGACCACGACGTGGTCCGCGCCCTCGGCCTGGGCCACGGCCTCGGCGATCAGCTCCGGGTCGGGGTCGCACGGCACGGCGATCTTGGGCCGGGGCTGCCCGTCGGGCAGGGTGTCGCCCTCGGGCGGCGAGACCAGCGTGACGATCTCGGCGCCGAGCGCGCTGGTGACCGTCCAGTCCTGCGGGCCCAGGGCGCGCAGCCCGTCGAGCACGGTGGTGATCATCTCCCGCGGGTGCCCGTCGGGCAGCCAGTCGGCCTGGCCCGAGCTGCCGGCCCAGTCGCCGAGCTGGGCCTGGGCGGCGTCGGCCAGCGGTCCGACGACGGCGACGCGCCGGGGCCGGTCGTCCGCGGCACCGGCCGCGCGGCCGTCGTCGTCCACGCCGGTGAAGCCGCCGGCGAAGGGGAGCGCGGCGTCCGTGTTGCGCAGCAGGACCAGCGACCGGCGCGCCACGTCGAGGTTGACGGCGGCGTGCGCGGCGGAGCCGATGAGCGCCCCGTCGCGGTCGAGGGTGGGCCGGCGCGGGTTCTCGAACAGACCGAGCTCGAACTTCAGCGTCAGGATGCGGGCCACGGCGCGGTCGAGGTCGGACTCGGCGAGCAGGCCCTGGTCGATGGCCTCCTGGGCGCCCTCGAAGAACTGCGGGGTGGTCATCACCATGTCGTTGCCGGCCCGGACGGCCGCCGCGGCGGCGTGGGCGTGGTCGGGCTGGACCTTCTGCTCCCAGACCATGCGGCCCACGTTGTCCCAGTCGGTGATCAGCGTGCCGGTGTAGCCCCACTCGCCGCGCAGCACGTCGTTGAGCAGCCAGTCGTTGATCGTGATCGGCACGCCGTCCATCGACTGGTAGCCCAGCATGAAGGTGGCGCAGCCCTCCTTCGCGACCCGCTCGAACGGGGGCAGGAACCAGGACCGCAGCTTGCGCCGCGAGATGTCCGCCTCGGACGCGTCGCGCCCGCCCTGCGTCTCGGAGTACCCAGCGAAGTGCTTGGCGGTGGCCAGGATCGCCGTCGGGTCGGCCAGGCCGGAGCCCTGGTACCCGCGCACCATCGCCGAGGCGAGCTCGCCGATCAGGTAGGGGTCCTCGCCGAAGGTCTCGTCGACCCGTCCCCAGCGCAGGTCGCGGGCGATGCACAGCACGGGGCTGAAGGTCCAGTGCACACCGGTCGCGGACGCCTCGACCGCCGTGATCCGCGCGGCCTGCTCCAGCAGCGCGGGGTCCCAGGTCGCGGCCATCCCGAGCTGCGTCGGAAAGATGGTCGCGCCCTCGTAGAACGAGTGCCCGTGGATGCAGTCCTCGCCCACGATCAGCGGGATGCGCAGCCGCGTCTGCTCCACCAGGTCGTGCGCGAGCCCCACGCGATGCGGCGAGGTGTGCAGGATCGATCCCACGTGCTTGCGCAGGATGTCGCCCTCGTAGTCGCCGCGGGCGTCGAGCTGGAGCATCTGCCCCACCTTCTCCGCCACGGTCATCCGGGCCAGCAGGTCGGCCACCCGCTCCGCGACCGGGAGGCCGGGGTCGAGGTAGGCCTGTGCCGGGGCGGACGTGTCGTGGACGCTGGTCATCGGGCGCTCCTGTCGGTCTGTGTTCGCACGCCGGAAACCTACCAGTCGCTAGGTAAGGGCCGCCGGGCCGTTCACCTGCTGTGGTCCGGCCCGCCGGGCGGCGGCTACTGTCCCTGGTACGGAGCCTTCCGATCCGGGGCCCTTGGTACGGGGCCGACGCCGGATCCCCGACCCGCGAGGTGCCCATGGCCGACAAGACCGACCTCAAGAAGACCCTCGACGCCTACCGGGCGAAGCGGGACCAGTTCCGGATCGTCGACGTGCCCGACCTGCCGTACCTGATGATCGACGGACATGGTGACCCGAACAGCTCGCCGGCCTTCACCGAGGCGGTCGAGGTGCTGTACCCCGTGGCCTACACCCTCAAGTTCGCCAGCAAGCGCGAGCTCGGACGCGACTACGTCGTCATGCCGCTGGAGGGGCAGTGGTGGGCCGAGGACATGGCCGCCTTCACGACGGCGCGCGACAAGTCCCGCTGGGACTGGACGCTGCTGATCATGGTCCCGGACTGGACGACCCAGGAGGCGTTCGCCGCCGCGGTGGAGCAGGTCCGGGCCAAGGGCGGCCCGGCCCGGCTGGGCGACGTCCGCCTGGAGACCGTGGCCGAGGGGCGCTGCGTGCAGACGCTGCACGTCGGGCCCTTCGACGCCGAGGCCGCCACGCTCGCGCGGATGCACGATGAGTTCATCCCCGCCCACGGGCTGCGCCGGACCGGCAGGCACCACGAGATCTACCTCAGCGACTTCCGCAGGGTCGCGCCGGAGAAGCAGCGGACGATCCTCCGGCAGCCGGTCGAGGTGTCCGCCGGAAGTGACTGATGGCGGCTCCCACCAGCCCGTACGCTGACCCGGATGATCGACGGACGACCTGGATCCCGCCCTGGCATCGTGCGGCTGCGCCGCACCTACCTGAGCCTCGGCCTGGGCGAGCTGGTCTCGGTCGCGGTCTTCGTCGTCGTCCAGCCGGTGGTGGCTGCCCGGCTGGACGACGACGGCGGGCGTGCGCTGTGGTGGGCCCTGACGCCGCTGCTGGTCGTCCTGGTCCAGGGCGGTGCGTACTGGCTCGCCGCGCGCACCTGGTTGCCCGGCGCCGGGCGCCCCGGGATGCCACGTCGGGTCGCCATGGCCTATCGCGTGTTCCGCGTGCTGAACCCGGTCCTGCTCGTGGTCTGCCTCGCCGGGCTGCTGCTGACCGGCCCGGACACCGGCGCCCTGGTGCTGTGCCTGCTCGTCTGGGCGTTCGGCGTGCTCGAGCACGTGAACTACTTCGTGGTCCGGCTGTCGTACCCGGTCGCCCGGTGGTCGGTGCTGGTCGGCCGACGGCGCACGCCCGCCCTGGTCCGGGATCTCGCCCGGGCCCGGTGACCCGCCTGCCTCATCGCGCTCGCCCGCGGCCGCCCGCCAGCGCGACGAGCGCCGCCGCCACGAGCGCGACGGCCGAGACGGCGAACGCCGTCGTGTAGCCGGCCGCGGTGGGCAGCCCGGTGGCCGTCGTCGCGCCGACGACGGCGGTGGCGACCTGTGCCCCGAGGGAGCCGCCGATGGTCCGCACGATGGTGTTCACGCCCGTGGCCTCCCCGGTCTCGTGCGGTTCGACGGCGCCGACCACCACGTTGGCGAGCGACGAGAAGGCGAAGCCGATGCCGACGCCGAGCACGCCGGCCCCCGTGGCGACGGCCCACGGGTGCTGGTGGCCCACCGCGAAGGCCGCGAAGCCGACCGCGCCGATGAGGCAGGCCGCGACCAGCGTCGCGGTGAACCCGATGCGGGGGCCCAGGCGCCCGGCGAGCGGGCCGGCGAAGAGCATGGTCACGGCCATGGGCAGGAGGTAGAGCCCCGACTCGGTGACGGTGGCGCCGAACCCGTAGCCGGCTTCGGTGGGGGTCTGCACGAGCTGCGGCACCAGGGTGAACGCGCCGTACATGCCGAAGCCGATGATCAGGGCGGTGAGGTTCGCGGTGACGAGCGTCCGGCGGCGCAGCACGCGCAGGTCGACCAGCGGCTCGGCCAGGCGTGACTCCAGCAGCACGAAGCCCGCGAACGCGGCGACCGCCACGGCCGCCAGGGCGACGACGACGGCGGGCGCCCAGAGGCGGGACTGGCTGATCGCCAGCAGCAGGGCCGTGAGCGCGACGGTCAGCACGCCGGCGCCGACCCAGTCGACCCGGCCGCCGAGCCCCGGGCGGTCGCGGGCGACGAACGCCGCGACCGCGGCCAGGGCGAGGACGATGACGACGAGCGCGGCCCAGAACAGCCAGGGCCACCCGAGCGCGTCGATGATCGGGCCGGGCACCACGAGGCCCACCCCGAAGCCGATGCCGAAGATCGCGCTGACGGTCCCGATCGCCACCGGCACGCGGTCCCGGGGGAACGTCTCGCGCACGATCCCGAACGCCAGCGGGAACGTGCCTGCGCCCAGCCCCTGGACCGCGCGGGCGGCGACGAGCACGCCGATCGACCCGGGCAGCGCGCCGGCGAGGGCCGCCAGCAGCGTGCCGGCCGCGAGGATCGCCAGGCTCACGAGCAGCAGGCGGCGCTTGCCGAACATGTCGCCCAGGCGGCCGATGATCACCGTGCCCACCGACGACGTGAGCAGGAACGAGCTGATCAGCCACGCCGTCGTCGTCGGCGAGACGTCGAGCTCCCGCTGCAGGTCGGGCAGGGCCGGCACGACCATGGTCTGCAGCAGGGAGAAGGAGAGCACTGCCAGCAGCAGTGCGGCGAAGGGTCCGGCGGTGCCCTGGCGGGCCGCCTCACGAGCTGATGCCTGTCGAGTGGATGTCATGACGACATCATTACATCATGTAACGACCGAGTGATAGTGTCCCCCCGTGGAACAACCCGCGGGCCGACCCCCGACGCTGCTGGGCCTGCCCTCCTACCTCGCCGGGCACGTCTCGCGCATCGGCCACCGCGCGCTCGTCGCCGACCTCGCGAAGCACGGGCTCCGGCTGCCGCACTTCGCGGTGCTCACCGGGCTGCACGACCTCGGCCCGCTCGGCCAGCACGAGCTCGCCGACCGGCTGGGTCTCAACCGCAGCCACCTGGTCGGGTACCTCGACCGGCTCGAGGAGGCGGGCCTGGTCAGCCGGGTCCGTGACCCGGGGGACCGCCGGCGTCAGCAGGTGCAGCTCGACCCCGCGGGAGAGCGCCTCGCGGCCGAGCTGATCGAGGGAGCCCGCGCCGGCGAGGCCGCCGACCTGGCCGTGCTCAGCGCCGACGAGCTGGCGACGCTGACGGACCTCCTGCGCCGGGTCCTGCTCGCGGACGACGCCGCTGCTGCCGACGCCGCGGGCACGCCGCCTGCGGGCGACTGACGGCGACCGGAGCCGACCCGCGGCGACCGACGTCGCCGCCCGGGGTGCTCAGCCCCGCAGCTCCTCCACGGAGGCGCCCGGCTGCTCGGTGAGCTCGGCGGCGTCCTGCGTCGCGGCCCAGGAGGCAAGCAGGGCGAGGCCGTCCGCGGCCGGTGAGCCGGCCGGCGCGGTGTAGACGTTGAGCACCAGCCCCGGCTCCGACGGCAGCTCCATCGACTCGAAGGTCAGGTCGAGCTGCCCCACCACCGGGTGCCTCAGCCGCTTGAACCCGCTGCGGTGCAGCAGCACGTCGTGCGAGGCCCAGCGCTGGCGGAACAGCTCGCTCCGGGTGGAGAGCTCGCCGACGAGCTCGATCAGCGCCGGGTCGTGCGGGTTGCGTCCTGCCTCCAGGCGCAGGTAGGAGGCGGAGTCCCGGGCGATCCGCTCCCAGTCGACGAAGAAGTCCCGGGCTGCGGGGTCCAGGTAGACGAACCGCGCGGTGTTCGCCGGACGGCGCGGGTCGGCGAGCACCGGCGCGTACAGAGCGCGGGCCAGGCGGTTCATCGCGACGATGTCGTGGCGCCCGTTGCGCACCCACGCGGGCGCGTCGCTGATCGCGTCGAGCACCTGCTGCACGGCGGGGCGCACCGTCGTCGGCGCGCGGCCCCGTCGGGCCTTGCCCGAACCCGCCGAGCGGGCCAGCGTGAACAGGTGCTCGCGCTCGGCCTCGTCGAGCTGCAACGCCCCGACCAGGGCGTCCAGCACACCGTCCGAGGCGCCGGACAGGTTCCCGCGCTCCATCCGCACGTAGTAGTCGACCGAGACGCCGGCCAGCATCGCGACCTCCTCACGGCGCAGGCCCTTGACCCGCCGGTTGCCGCCGTAGGCGGGCAGCCCGGCCTGGTCGGGTGTGAGGCGGGCCCGTCGCGAGCTGAGGAACTCGCGGACCTCGGCGCGGTGGTCGATCTGTCCCATGCCCCCACGGTAAGCCGACCCCTGCCGCCGTGGGAGGCACTGGCGTTACCCGGAACGACCGGGACTCCCCGGGGCGCGCGCCACGCGGTGTGCTGGGGCGACGCACCAGGAGAGGCAGCATGCACACCACGGCAGCACCCCGCGTGGCCACCGCCACGAAGACCGGCACGACGGCGATCCTCGCCGTCATCCTCATCAGCTACTTCATGATCCTGCTCGACAACTCCGTGATCTTCACGGGCCTGCCGAGCATCCGCGCCGACCTCGGCCTCGACCCCGCCACGCTCTCCTGGGTGCAGGACGCCTACACCCTCGTGTTCGGCGGCCTCCTCCTGCTCGGCGCCCGCGCCGGCGACCTCCTGGGCCGACGGCGCCTCCTCGTCGCCGGGCTGGCCGTCTTCGGCACCGCCTCGCTGCTCATCGGGCTCGCCCCGACCGGCTGGTGGATGATCGCCGCCCGCGCCCTGCAGGGGGTCGGCGCCGCCGTCGTCGCCCCCACCTCCCTCTCCCTGATCACCGCGCACTTCGAGGGCCTCGCCCGGGCCCGCGCCGTCGCCTGGTACAGCGCGACCGCCGGGATCGGCGCCAGCCTCGGGCTGGTGGTCGGCGGGGCGCTCGCGGAGTGGGTCTCCTGGCGCGCGGCGTTCCTCGTCAACGTGCCGATCGCGGTGGCCATGATCGTCGTCGCCCGGCGGGTCCTGGCCGAGACCGAGCGGCGCCCCGGCCGGTTCGACGTCGGCGGCGCGGTCGCCGCGACCCTCGGCACGGGCGCGCTCGTGCTCGGGATCATCGAGTCGGGCGAGCGCGGCTGGGCCTCGCCCGTGACCCTGGGTGCGCTCGCGGCGGGCCTGGTGCTGCTGACCGTCCTGGTGCTGCACGAGGCGCGGACGGCCCACCCGATCATGCCCCTGCGGCTCTTCCGCAGCCGGGAGCGCAGCGGCGCCTACGCCGCCCGGCTGCTCTACCCGGGCGCCATGATCGGCTTCTTCTACTTCACCACGCAGTACCTCCAGGACGTGCTCGGTCTCAGCCCGCTGCAGGCCGGCCTCGGGTTCTTCCCGATGACGCTGGTCAACTTCGCCGTGGCGCTGGCCGTCCCGCGGCTGCTGCGCCGGATCCCCGGCTCGGTGCTGCTGGCGGCGGGCCTGGCGCTCACTCTGGGCGGGCTGGCGTGGCTGAGCCGCGTCGGCCCGGACGACGCCTACCTCATCGCCGTCGCGCTCCCGATGCTGCTCGTCGGGGCGGGCCAGGGTCTCGCCTTCGCGCCGCTGACGAGCTCCGGCATCGCCGGGGTCGCGCCCGAGGACGCAGGGGCGGCGTCCGGCCTTGTCAACACCGCCCACCAGCTCGGTATGGCGCTCGGCCTGGGCGTCCTCGTCGCGGTAGCGGCGCACGCCGACGGCGGGGCGGACGCTTCCAGGTCCGACGTCGCCGGGCCGGCCGCCGTACAGGTCGCCGCGCAGGTCAGTGCGGCTCTGACCGGGGCCGCGGCGCTGGTCGCGGTGGCGCTCGTGGTGGTGCTGGTGGTGCTCCCGCCGGCGCGGCGGCCGCGGGGCTGACCGGCTGATCGACCGGCGTCCGCCCGTCCTCGTCCAGCCTGGCGTGCGCCGTGGTGTCCACCCTGGGGACGACGACGACGTCCGCCCTGGGTCCGATGCCGGCGGGGGCGCCGATCGGTAGTTTCGTGGCCATGACCCCGACCGCCCGGACCGCGACCACCCCGACCCGCACGGGCCCGTCCCACCCGCGCCTGTCCCACCCGGCGGCGCGCGCCGGGGTCGTGGTGGTCCTGAGCTTCGTGCTGGGCGGGCTGACGTCGTACGCCCAGGGGTTCCTGCCGGACGCGTTCGCGTCGTTCGCCAACTCGGCCAGCGGCTGGACGGTGCTCACGGCCCTGCTGCTCTTCTGGTCCCGGCTGCGCACCGCGCCCGCCGCCGTGCTCGGCGCCGTGAGCTTCGTGCTGCTCGTGCTCGGGTACACGGTCGCGTCCCAGGTGCGGGGCTACGTGTACGACCCGCTCCTGTTCTCGGCGGTGGGCGTCGTGGCCGGCCCGTTCGTGGGCGTCGCCGCCTCCTGGCTGCGCGCCACCGGCGTCCGCGCGGCCCTCGGCACCGCGCTGCTCGCGGGCATCGGCGTGGGGGAGGCGGCGTACGGGCTGACGATCATCCGGGAGACGACCAGCCCGGTCTACTGGACCGTGATCGGCGTCGCGGGGCTCGCGCTCCTGGTCGCCCAGCTCGTGCGCCGGGTCCGCGGCGCGCTGCCGGTGGCCCTGGCCGCGGGCGGCACCGCGCTCGTCGCGGCAGCCTTCTACCTCGCCTACTCCAGCCTGTAGGGACTGTCCCGTACGGCGCGGCGGCCCGGCCGGTCGCGGCCTAGGGCGCGACCAGCCGGTCCAGCAGCCGGTCGAGCAGCTGCTCGGCGCGCGCGCCGGCGGTCTCGTCGACCAGGAGGGTCTGGGCCAACCCGCTCGCGGCGGCCACGATCAGCTCGGCGTCCAGCTCGGCGTCGTCCAGGGCCGTGTCATCCAGGTCTGTGGTCCGGTCGGCGTCGTGCTCGGACGGCGCCGCTCCCGCGCGGGCCCGCCGGAGCTGGTCCGCGATCGCCGTGATCAGATAGCGCGGCGCACCCAGCGTGTCCTCCCCGTCGACGTCGGAAGCGGTGAGGGCCGCCGTGTGGAACGCGTTCAGGACGACGGTGTCCTGCCGTCGCGCGGCGTCCGTCGGCAGCAGCTCGACGAGGAGCGCGCGGACGACCTCGCGCGGCGCCGGCTCCGCGCCGAGCGTGCCGAGGCGGCGGGTGAACCGCGCGCCGGCGTCGGCCACGACGGCGCGGTGGGTGGCCAGCAGGAACGCGCGCTTGGTGCCGAAGTAGTACTGGACCAGGCGCACCGAGACGCCGGCCTCGGCGGCCACCGACTGGAAGGTGGCGGCCTCCAGCCCGGCGCGGGCGACGACCCGCCGCGCGGCGTCGGTGATCTGGGTGCGCCGTTGATCGTGGTCGGCCAGCCGGGGCATGCGGCCCGTCCTCTCGTGCTGTGCGCGGCCCGTGGGCCGTTAGTGGTATGCCTGCACCATCATAAGTGATACGTTCATACCAACAAGACGACGGGACGGAGGTCGCCATGGCCAGGATCGGACGGTTCAGGAACGAGGCGGCGCGCGCCGAGTACCTGCGCGCCTATGCGGCGATGGAGGGCCTCTGGCCCCTGCCGTCGACCGTGTCCGACGTCCCGACCGCGTACGGGACCACCCATGTGCGGCGCTCGGGCATCGGCGGCGGACTGCCGCTCGTGCTGCTCCACGGGTTCGGCGGCAACGGCCTGTACTGGTACGACGTGGTCGACGACCTGGCGCGCGACCGCGTCGTCGTCGCCCTGGACACCGTCGGCTCGGCCGGACGCAGCGTGCAGACCGCGCCCCTGGGGCGCGACGCGGACTACGGCGCGTGGTTCGCGCAGGTGCTGGACGGCCTCGGCCTGGACCGCGCCCATGTGCTGGGGGAGTCCCTGGGCGCCTGGCACGCGACCCTGACGGCGCTGCACGCTCCGGACCGCGTCGCGAGCGTGTCCCTGATCGAACCCAACGGCGTGTTCGCCCGGACGCCGGCCCGGGCCCTGTTCAGGATGCTCCGGTTCGGGGCGAACCCCACCGACGAGGGCTGGCGCCGGATGCGCGAGTGGCTCACCCCGGGGGCCGCCCCGACCGACGTCGAGCTGGCGTGCATGAAGGCTGCGCAGGGCTACCGGACCGCGGCCGGCTGGGCGCGCCCGCTCAAGGACGCCGAGCTGGCCGCCATCACCGCGCCGTTGCTCGCGATCTACGGCGCCGAGTCCGTGCTCTCGGAGCCGGACGCGGCGCGGGGGGGGGGGGGGGGAGAGGGGTGGGGGGGGGGGGGGAGTTTTCTT
>NZ_JBHWLR010000014.1:118960-121267 GCF_042731755.1 Promicromonospora sp. NPDC059942 | reverse complement strand
TCACCCCAACGAAGCAACATCGCCTCTCCCCCCCTCTCTCCTCCTCCTTCTCCTCTCCGCGACTCCTTCCCTTCCTCCGTCGCTCCCGCCCCCCCCCGGCGCCGGCTCGCCACGGGCCTCCCCGGCGCCGAGGTCGAGATCGTCCCGGGGGGCGGGCACGGGGTGCGCGGCCAGGTCCCGGGCCAGGTCGGCGCTCGGGTCGCGCGGTTCGTCGGGCAGCACGACAACTCGGTCCCGGCGGAGCGATGAGTTTCCCGGCGGGCTCTCGTCGACAGGGGTGTTGCACACCAGACCCGCACGACACCGAGGGAGCCCTCCGATGGCCATCACCAGCATCTTCGTCAACCTGCCCGTCGCCGACGTCCGGGCCAGCACGGCCTTCTACGAGGCCGTCGGCGCCTCCGTCAACCCGGACTTCTCCGACGAGACGTCGACCAGCCTGGTGCTGAGCGGTGCCGTGTACATCCAGATCATGAACCACGAGAAGTTCGCCTCGTTCACCAAGCAGCCGATCGCCGCCGACGGCATCGAGGTCATCAACGCCCTCGGCGTCGAGTCCCGCGACGAGGTCGACCGGATCGCGGGTGCCGCCCTGGTCGCAGGCGGCACCGAGACCCACGAGACCAAGGACATCGGCTGGATGTACGGCCGCGCGTTCGCCGACCTGGACGGCCACCACTGGGAGGTCATGTTCATGGACGAGGCCGCCATGGCGGAGGCCTTCGCGGCCGAGGCGGGCTGAGGTCCCGGGCCCGAAGCCCCGCCGGCTGTCGCCGGGTCTCACGCCGCGTGCGTGAGGCCCGGTTTCTTTGTCCCGGGCGGGGTCGTCGCAGGTCCGGGCGCGGGGCGCTGTTTGAGAATCGTTCTCACTTCTGGTTGACTCCTCCTCGGTAACGAGAATGATTGTCATTCTAGATGGAAGGAGCGGGCGGCCCAGACCGCCCGACCGACGATGAGAAATCACCACACCCGCACGGCCGCAGGCCTTGGCGCGGCACTGTCCCTCATCCTGCTCAGCGCGTGCGCCGCGGAGGGCGCGGCGTCCGGCTCGTCCTCGGAGTCGGCCGGCGCCGACGAGCACGAGGAGCACGGGTCGCCCGACGCCACCGAGGCCCAGGCGCGCACACCCCGCGTGGCGGTCACCTACGACGGCGGCGTCCTGGTGCTGGACGCCATGAGCCTCGAACCCGTGGGCGAGATCGAGCTGGAAGGCTTCACCCGCCTCAACGCGGCGGGGGACGAGCGCCACCTGATGGTCTCCACGACCGGGGGCTTCCAGGCCCTCGACCTGGGCTCCTGGGCCGAGGCGCACGGCGACCACTCCCACTACTGGACCGCCGAGCCGACCCTGACCGACGTCGCCTACGAGGCGTCCGAGCCCGGCCACGTCGTGGTCCACGAGGGTCGCACCGCGCTGTTCGACGACGGCACCGGCCTGGTTCGCGTGCTCGACTCGGCGCACGTGGCCGACGCCGACGCGGCGGCCCGCGAGTACACCACGCCGTCGGCCCACCACGGCGTGGCCGTCGAGCTGACCGACGACAGCCTCGTGGTCTCCGAGGGCACCGAGGATGCGCGCACCGGCATCCGGGTGCTCGACGGCGACGACAAGGAGATCGCGGCGTCCGACGAGTGCCCCGGCGTGCACGGGGAGGCCGTGGCCGCCGACGAGGCCGTCGTCATCGGCTGCGAGGACGGCGCCGTGGTCTACGCGGACGGCAAGATCACGAAGGTCACCTCCCCGGACGCGTACGGCCGCATCGGCAACCAGGCCGGCACCGAGGCGTCGCCGGTCGTGCTGGGCGACTACAAGACCGACAAGGACGCCGAGCTCGAGCGGCCGACGCAGGTCTCGCTGATCGACACGCGGACCGGCGACCTCCAGCTGGTCGACCTGCCGTCGTCGTACACCTTCCGGTCGCTCGCGCGGGGCGACGACGGCGAGGCCCTCGTGCTCGGCACGGACGGCCAGGTGCACGTGATCGACCCGGAGTCCGGCAAGCTCACGCAGTCCATCCCGGTGATCGACGAGTGGGAGGAGCCGACCGAGTGGCAGGAGCCGCGTCCGGCGATCCTGACCCTGGACGGCTCGGTCTACGTGACCGACCCGGCCACGGACTCGATCCACGCGGTCGACGTCGAGACGGGCGAGGTCTGGAAGTCCGCCGACCTCGGCGTCACCCCGAACGAGCTGAACGGCGTCACGGGCGGCGAGCCCCACACCCACTGACCCCCCCACAACCAGTTGAGTGCTGGCTATTTGCGCCTCCCGAGCCTCGGGAAGCGCAAATAGCCAGCACTCAACGG
>NZ_JBHWLR010000014.1:44010-118950 GCF_042731755.1 Promicromonospora sp. NPDC059942 | reverse complement strand
ACCCCCTCCCCCCCCCACCCAGGTGGGGGTTTTGTCCGTTCCCCCCCCCACCTCCCGAGAACACAAACCCCCCCAGCACTCAACGGGTTGTGGGCTCAGGAGTGTGCGGGGAAGAAGGCGCGGATGTCCTCGACCAGGACGTCGGGGACCTCCATCGCCGCGTAGTGGCCGCCCTTCGGGTACTCGGACCAGTGCTCGATGCGGGCGTTGTCGCGCTCGGCGAAGGCCCGGATCGTCTTGAAGTCGTCGGCGAAGACGGCGACGCCGATCCGGCCCTGGCTCACCACCGGCTCCGCGCCGGACCGCGCCTCGGTGTAGTGGTACCGCGTCGAGGTGGCGGACGTGTTGGTCAGCCAGTACAGGGTGACCTGCGCCAGGACCTGCTCGCGGGACACCAGGCTCGTGCCGTTGCCGAAGCTTTCGAACAGCTCGTTGTAGGCGAGCTGCCCGACCGGCGAGTCGCTGAGCGCCGCGGCCACGGTCTGCGGCCGGGAGCCGTTCATCGTGTTGTACGCGCCCACGCTCTGGAACCACTGGAGGTGCTCCAGCGCCGCGAACTCCTTGGGGCCGAACCCGTCCATCTCGCCGTCGGCGCCCGACGGGAACGAGAAGAGCTGGAGCAGGTGCGCGCCCAGGAAGCCCTCGGGGTCGAGCACCGCCAGCTCGCGGCCGATCATCGCGCCCGCGTCGCTGCCGTGGGTGCCGTAGGACTCGTAGCCGAGCCGGCGCATCAGGGTGTCCCAGGTGCGGGCGACGCGGGCCATGGTCCAGGTGCCGCCGTCGGCCGGCTCGCTCAGCGGGGTGCTGAAGCCGAAGCCGGGGATCGACGGGACGACGACGTCGAAGGCGTCCTCGGCGCGGCCGCCGTGCGCGACGGGGTCGGTGAGTGGGCCGATCATGTCGAGGAAGTCGAGCACCGAGCCCGGGTAGGTGTGGGTCAGGAGAAGCGGCCGCGCGCCGGGCTCGGCCGAGCGGACGTGCAGGAAGTGGACGTTCTGGCCGTCGATGTCGGTCAGGAACTGCGGGAACGCGTTGACGCGCTCCTCGACCGCGCGCCAGTCGAAGCCGTCGCGCCACTGCTCGACCGACTCGCGCAGGTAGGACTCCGGTGTGCCGTAGTCCCAGGAGTCGCCGGGCGCGGCCGGGGCGAAGCGGGTGCGGGCGAGGCGGTCGTTCAGGTCGTCGAGGTCGGCCTGGGGGATGTCGATGCGGAAGGGGCGGATGCTGGTGTCGTTGGTGTTCATGTCTCTGACACTACGAGCGGTTCAGGAACAGTTCTTTCCTCTATTCTGAACGGGTTCCCGATCTTTTTTCAGATGCCGGTGAGGGGCCGCGATGACTGAGGAGCCGCGATGACTGAGGAGCCGCGATGACTACGACGGCGGGGCGCCTGCTCGCCCTCCTGGGCCTGCTCCAGTCCCGAGCCGAGTGGACCGGGCCGGAGCTCGCGGCGCGGCTCGACGTCACCGACCGTACGGTGCGCAACGACGTCGCGCGCCTGCGTGACCTCGGCTACCCGGTGGACTCCGTGCGCGGCCCCGGCGGCCGCTACCGGCTGGGGGTGGGCGGCAAGCTGCCCCCGCTGGTGCTCGACGACGAGGAGGCGGTCGCCATCGCGGTCGGGCTGCGGGCCGCGAACACCGTGGCGGGCATCGAGGAGTCCAGCGCCCGCGCGCTCGGCAAGCTGGAGCAGGTGCTGCCGGACCGGCTGCGGCACCAGGTCGCCGCGCTGCGCGACGCGACGGACGCCGGGCCGGTGAACACCGACAGCAACGTCGAGGACCCCGTCGTCGACCCGGCGCTGCTCACCGAGCTGGCCGCGGCGATCCGCGACCACCAGGGACTGCGCTTCTGGTTCCGCGAGGAGCCGCGGGAGGTGGAGCCGGTCCGGCTCGTGGCGTGGCAGCGCCGGTGGTACCTCGTGGGGCGGGACGTCGGCTCGGGTCGCTGGGAGCCGTTCCGCGTGGACTGGCTCGAGCTGCGCCGGCCCGGCGGACGCCGCTTCACGCCCGTGGAGCCGCCGTTCGACCTGACCGAGTTCGTGGTGCGCGAGGTGGCCCGGACGGGCTGGGCGGTGCACACGCGGATCGTCGTGCACGCCCCGGCGCACGAGGTGCTCGACCGCATCAACCCGGCCGTGGGCACGGTGGAGCCGCGGGACGACACGTCCTGCCTGCTGGTCACCGGCGGGGACAGCATCGAGACGGTGGCCGTGTGGATCGGCATGCTGGGCCTCGACTTCACGGTCACCGGGCCGCCGGGCCTCGTGGACCACCTGAACGTGCTGTCCCGGCGGTACGCGGCGGCGGCGTCGGGCTGACCTAGCCGAGCATGCCCCGCAGCATCGCCCCGAGGATCCGGGCCAGGCGCGGTTCGACCTCCACCAGGGCGTGCGAGAGCCGCGGGTCGGAACGGTAGAGCGCGGCGACCTCCGGGCCCGGCGTCGCGATCTGGTGGAAGGTGCCGGCCATCGAGGTGGCGGCCGCGACCAGGTCGACGCCGTCCTGCTCCGTCAGGGCGGGCAGCGCGGCGCGGACCGCCGGGACGATCTGGCCCAGGCCGTCGCGGGTGACCAGCTTGAACTCCCGCACCTTCTCCACCGACACGTTGCGTTCGAGGTTCAGCGGCGTCTGCGCGAGCAGGTCGCAGAACATCCCGCGCTCCGCCAGGGTCGAGGCGAACGCGGCGGCGACGGCGTCGGCGGTGTTGTTGGCGTCTGCGGCGACTGCGGCGTCGTCTGCGCCCGGCCGCGCCAGGGCGCGCACCCGGGCGGAGAGGGCCGGCGCCCAGTCCTGCCAGCCCTCGGCGGTGAGCCGCAGGAAGATCTCCTCGCGCGTCTCGAAGTACCGCAGCATCGCGGACTTGTGCATGTCCACGGCGGAGGCGATGTCGGTCAGCGTCACCTCTCGGATGCCGCGCTCGGAGCCAAGCCGGCGGGCGGCGTCCAGGATGGCGGCCTCGCGGAGCAGCTTGGCCTCGGGGGAGCGGGCGCGCCGGAAGTCGGGAGTCGTCATGCTCACATCTTAGCGCAACGGGGTTGCGTAAGTTAGAGCAACGGTGTTTTATTAACGACATGCAGAAGACATGGTTCATCACCGGCTCGTCCCGCGGCTTCGGCCGTTCCCTCGTCCTCGCCGCGCTCGCCGCCGGCGACCGGGTCGCCGCCACGGCGCGCCGTCCCGAACAGCTCGACGACCTCGTCGCCGAGTACGGCGAGCGGATCCTCCCGCTCCGTCTCGACGTGACCGACCAGGACGGCGCCCGCGCCGCGCTGGCCGAGGCTGCCGCCCGGTTCGGGCGCGTCGACGTCATCGTCAACAACGCCGGCTACGCCAACGTGGCCCCGATCGAGACGGCGGACGACGCCGACGTCCGCACCCAGTTCGAGACCAACTTCTGGGGCGTCTACAACGTGTCCAAGGCGGCGATCCCGCTGCTGCGGCAGCAGGGCGGCGGCCTCGTGATCCAGTTCTCCTCGGTGGGCGGCCGGGTCGGCGGCTCGCCGGGCATCGCGTCCTACCAGGCGGCGAAGTTCGCCATCGACGGCTTCAGCCGCGTGCTCCGCGTCGAGACGGCGCCGTTCGGCGTCAAGGTGCTCGTCGTCGAGCCGAGCGGGTTCCGCACCGACTGGGCCGGCGCGTCGATGACCGTGCACGACGCCCCCGCCGGGTACGAGTCCACCGTGGGCGCCATGAACGCCCGCATGCGCCAGGCCGGCGCGGGCGCGGCGGGCGACCCGGCGCGGGCCGCCCAGATCCTCGTCGCGCTCGCCTCGCGCGACGACCTGCCCGACAACCTGCCGCTCGGCGTCAACGCCACCGAGATGTCCGTGGCGCAGGACCGCCGGCTCCTGGAGTCGGACCAGCGCTGGAGCGCGGTGAGCCGGTCGGCCGACTTCGCCGAGCCGTTCCCGGCGGAGCTCCCGGCTGTCGTTGCGGCCGAGGCGGAGGTCCGGGGCTGACGTGCCGACCTCGTCGCCGGGACCCAGGATGTGATCGTGGACGCCGCAACGCTGCTCGACGAGGTGCGCAGGGCCTTCGCCGGCACGCCGACGGGGCGTGAGCTGGGACTGCTCGACGCCGAGGTCGCGGGCGACACGCTCCGCGTGACATTCACGGGCGGTGCGGGCGGCTCGGTCGACCCGGGCGGCCCGGCCGACGTCGGCGGCCCCTTCGGCGCACGCGTCCCGATACCCCGTGACGCCGACGATCCGCGCTGGACGACCTGGGATCCCGCGACCGTCGAGGAGTGGGTCATGTACGCGGTCGTGCAGGCGATCGCCGAGGAGTACCTGACCGGTGGCGCCCGTCGAGGAACCCGGGATCCGGGCGACGGCGTCACCTGGCTCGTCCTCGACGCCTAGCCCGACGGGGCCAGGTCGCTCGTCTGCTCATCTGTGAGGCTCGTCGTGCTCATCTGTTAGCCTGGCGGCTGTTCAACGGAGTCGAAGGGCGGCGGAGGAGCACGATGACGGCACTCGACGAGGAGACCGTGGGCAGCCTGGTGGCGTCCGCGCCGCAGGGCGCGGACCTGACGGTGCCCACCTATGACCGGTCCCGCCTCACCACCGGGATCGTCCATCTCGGGGTGGGCGGCTTCCACCGCGCGCACCAGGCGATGTACCTCGACCGGCTGATGGCCGAGGGCAAGGCGCTCGACTGGGCGGTCTGCGGCGTCGGCGTGCTGCCGGGCGATGCCCGCATGCGCGACGCGCTGGCCGCCCAGGACGGGCTCTACACCCTGGTGCTCAAGCACCCGGACGGGCGCCTGGAGGCGCGCGTGATCGGGTCGATCAAGGAGTACCTGCTCGCCCCCGACGACCCGGAGGCGGTGCTGGAGAAGATGGCCTCGCCCGAGGTGCGCGTCGTCTCGCTCACCGTCACCGAGGGCGGGTACAACATCCACCACGTGACCGGCGAGTTCGACCTGGCCGACCCGGCAGTCGCGGCCGACCTGGCCGACGGCGCCGTCCCGGCCACGACGTTCGGCCTGGTCACCGAGGCCCTGCGCCGCCGCCGCGAGCGGGGCGTGCCGCCGTTCACCGTGATGAGCTGCGACAACATCCAGGGCAACGGCGAGGTGGCGCGCCGCGCCTTCACCACGTTCGCCCGCGCCAAGGACGCCGGCCTGGCGGCCTGGATCGAGACCGAGGTCGCGTTCCCGAGCTCCATGGTCGACCGCATCACCCCGGTCACCACGGACGCCGACCGCGCGATGGTTGCCGAGCGTTTCGGCGTCGACGACGCCTGGCCGGTCGTGGCCGAGCCGTTCGAGCAGTGGGCGCTGGAGGACACCTTCCCGACCGGCCGGCCGCCGTTCGAGGACGCCGGCGTGCAGGTGGTGGCCGACGTCGAGCCGTACGAGCTGATGAAGCTGCGCCTGCTCAACGCCAGCCACCAGGCCCTCTGCTACGTCGGTTACCTCGCCGGCCACCGGTACGCGCACGAGGTGGCCGGCCAGGACGTGTTCGCCCGGTTCCTGCGCGGGTACATGGACCGCGAGGGCACGCCCACGCTGGAGCCGGTGCCCGGCATCGACCTGGACGTGTACAAGGCCACGCTGATCGAGCGGTTCGCGAACCCGCACGTGGCCGACACTCTCGCCCGACTGTGCGCCGAGTCGTCGGACCGCATCCCCAAGTGGTTGCTGCCCGTGGTGCGGTACCACCTGGAGCACGGCGGGCCGATCGAGCACGCGGCGCTGGTCGTTGCCTCCTGGGCCCGCTACGACGAGGGCGTGGACGAGGCGGGCGAGCCCATCGAGATCGTCGACCGCCTCGCCGACCGGCTGCACCGCGCCGCCCTGGCGCAGGCCGAGGATCCGCTCGCGTTCCTCCGCGACCGCGAGGTGTTCGGCGACCTGGTCGACGACGGGCGGTTCACCGCCGCCTACCTCGCTGCGCTGGACTCCCTGCACCAGAAGGGCGCCCGCGCCACGGTCGAGGAGCTGGTCGCCCGCGCCTGACCCCCGTGTCAGACGTACAGGTCCCTCGCGGGGCCTGTGCGTCTGACGCGTCAGGGGGTGAGGGTCTCCAGCGCGGTCGCCGCGGCGTCGTCCACCACCAGGGTGTCCGCGACGCCGCCGTTCACCGCGGCCAGTAGGCCGGGCGCGACGGCGGACCCGTAGCCGATCGCGATGACGCGGGGCGTGGCGGCGAGCTGTTCGAGCGTCACGCCCACCACGCGCTCGTCGAGGCTGGTCCGCACGGGCCGGCCCGCGGCGTCGAACAGGCGGCCCGAGCACTCGGCGATCGCGCCCGCCGCCGTGGCGGCCTGCTGTTCCTCGGTGCTGATCTGCGGGAACACGGTGGAGCTGCGCTCCGACCAGTGGCCGATCGCGACGACGGCGACGTCCAGGTGGTCGGCCCGCGCGAGTGCGTCGGCGATCTCGGGCTGCCGGCGCAGGCCGGCGGCCGTCGCGGCGTCGGCCACGAGCAGCGGCGACCAGACGGGCCAGGTGCGCACACCCGGCATCTGCGCGAACGTGCTGATCAGCGCCAGCGAGTTGCCGCTGCCCTCGACGGGCAGGGCCCCGACGAGCTGGACGACGTCGCACTGGGGGAGCTGCCCGATGTGCCGCACCGCGGCCTCGACCGTGCGCGACCACGACACGCCCACGGTCATGCCCTCGGCGATGTGCTCCCGCACGGCGCGGGCGAGCTCGACCGCGACGTTCTCGCGGGTGGCGACGGCGTCGGCGCCGCTGGGCGCGACGAGGATCTCGCGCGCGCCGAGCCGGGCGGCGAGGCGGGCGCCACGCTCGCCGTCGGCCCGGGGCGCGGTGATCTCGATGCGCACCACGCCCTGCTCCCGGGCCTGCGCCAGCAGGCGCGCCACCTGGAAGCGGGAGATGCCGCGGTCGCGCGCGATGTCCACCTTGGACTTGCCGTCGAGGTAGTAGTCCGTGCTCACCTCGACCATGAGGTTCGTGTCGTTCTGGGGCACCTGCGTCCTCACTCCCGCAGGCCGGCAGCGGGAACCATTTGAGCGACTTCTGAGCGGGGGGCCTTGCTCACCTGAGCATACCCAACTACTCTGCGGGTGCAGATGAGCAGTTCCATATTCTCAAATGAGCGTGGCGGAGAGGCTGCGCCGAGGAGAGGACGAGGATGTTCCGACCTCCGAGGGGTACTTCGGTGAGAGTCGCGGCGACCGCCGCTACGGCCGCCGCCGCGCTGGCCCTGTCCGGCTGTGCCGGGGCGGGCGCCGTGGGCGGCGACGACGGCGAGCAGATCGTCGTCGCGATCGTCTCCAACCCGCAGATGCAGGACGCGATCTCGCTGCAGGACGAGTTCCGTGCCGCGCACCCGGGCGTGGACGTGCGCTTCGTGTCGCTGCCCGAGAACGAGGCCCGGGCCAAGATCACGGCGTCCGTGGCGACCGGCGGCGGTGAGTTCGACGTCGTCATGATCTCCAACTACGAGACGCCCATGTGGGCCGAGAACGGCTGGATCGAGAACCTGCAGCCGTACATCGACGCCACCGAGGGGTACGACGCCGAGGACTTCGTCCCCAGCGTCCGCGAGGCCCTCTCGCGCGACGGCGACATGTACTCCGTGCCGTTCTACGGTGAGTCGTCGTTCCTGGCCTACCGCGCCGACCTGTTCGAGCAGGCCGGGCTGGAGATGCCCGCCCACCCGACGTGGGACGAGGTGCGCGACCTCGCCGCCGAGCTGAACGACCCGGCCGAGGACTTCTCGGGCATCTGCCTGCGCGGCCTGGCCGGCTGGGGCGAGGTCATGGCCCCGATGAGCACCGCGATCAACACGTTCGGCGGCGGCTGGTTCGACGAGGACTGGAACGCCACCCTCGACTCGCCCGAGAGCCGCGAGGCCATCGAGACCTACGTCGACACCGTGCAGACCTCCGGGCAGCCCGGGGCGGCGACGTCCGGCTTCGGCGACTGCCTCACCCGGTTCGCCCAGGGCCAGTCGGCCATGTGGTACGACGCCACGTCGATGGTCTCGTCCATCGAGGACCCGGCGTCCTCCACGGTGGCGGGCAAGGTCGGCTACGCGCCCGCGCCCGTCGCGGACACCGAGTCGGCGGGCTGGCTCTACAGCTGGTCGCTCGCCATCCCGTCCACCAGCGAGCACAAGGACGCCGCCTGGGACTTCGTGTCCTGGATGACGAACAAGGAGTACATCCAGCTGGTCGGCGACACGATCGGCTGGGAGCGGGTGCCGCCGGGCAGCCGGCTGTCTACGTACGACATCCCCGAGTACGCGGAGGTCTCCGAGGCTTACGCCGACGCCACCCTGGAGTCGATGGGCGGGGCCACGCAGGAGGCCGCGATGACCCACCCGGTGCCCTACCCGGGCATCCAGTTCGTCGGCATCCCCGAGTTCCAGGACCTCGGGACCCGCGTGGGCCAGCAGATGTCCGCGGCGATCGCCGGGCAGGTGACCGTGGACGAGGCCATCGCACAGTCCCAGCGCTACGCCGAGACCGTGGCGGAGACCTACCGGGCCCAGGAGGGGAAATGAGCACCTCGACCATCGACCGGCTGGAGAGCTCGCGCCGCGCCGCCCGCGCGTCGGCGTCCGAACGCTCGATCAGCAAGGCCGAGGGGTGGCGCCGCCGCGGCCCGCTCCTGCCGGCCCTGATCTTCACCGTCATCGTCACGCAGCTCCCGTTCCTGGTGACGATCTGGTACTCGCTGCGCTCGCAGAACCTGCTGCGGCCCGGTGAGGACCTCTTCGTGGGCCTGTCGAACTACATCGACATCGCCCAGGACTCGACGTTCCGCCAGACGGCGCTGAACTCGGTGGTCATCACCCTCGGCTGCGTGCTGGTGGCGATGGTGCTCGGGATCGTGCTGGCGCTGCTGCTGGACCGGCCGTTCTTCGGCCGGGGCGTGGCCCGCACCATGCTCATCACCCCGTTCCTGGTGATGCCGGTGGCGACGTCGGTGCTGTGGTCCGTCGCGCTGCTCAACCCCACCTACGGCCTGCTCAACTGGACGCTCGGGCTGTTCGGGATCGAGGCCGTCGACTGGACCTCCACCTACCCGATCATCGCGATCCTCATGGCGCTGGTCTGGCAGTGGACGCCGTTCATGATGCTGCTCGTGCTCGCCGGCCTCCAGGCCCAGGCGAAGGACGTGCTGGAGGCCGCGGCGGTCGACGGCGCCGGCCCGTGGCGGGTCTTCCGCTCGATCACGCTGCCGCACCTGCGGCGATACATCGAGCTGGGCGTGCTGCTCGGCGTCATCTACGTGGTCAACACGTTCGACCAGATCTACCTCATGACGGCGGGCGGCCCGGGTACTGCCAGCGCCAACCTGCCGTTCTACATCTACCAGCGCGCGTTCCTCGGGTTCGACATCGGGCAGGCCGCCGCCATGGGCGTCGTCGTCGTGATCGCCACGATCATCGTGGCATCCGCCGCGCTGCGCCTCATCTTCCGCAGCTTCGAGGTCAAGGAGTGAGCATGTCCGACGTGACGCGCGCGTACCGCCGTCGAACCACCGGTGGCGTGCTGACCACGCTGACCTGGTTGCTGGCGCTCGCCTTCTTCTTCCCGGTCGCCTGGATGGCCATGACGGCGTTCAAGCAGGAGAACCAGGCGGCGTCCGACCCGCCGACGTGGTTCTTCACGCCCACGCTCGACCAGTTCCGGGCCGTGATCGAGGGCGGGTCCGGGGTCTACGTGGCCAACTCCGCCATCGCGACCGGCGTCTCGACCGTGCTGGTGCTGCTGCTGGGCATCCCGGCGGCGTACGCGCTGTCGATCCGGCCGGTGGAGAAGGTCAGCGACGTGCTGTTCTTCTTCATCTCCACCAAGATGCTCCCGGTCGTGGCCGTCATCGTGCCGATCTACGTGGTGGCCGGGCAGCTCAAGGTGCTCGACAACATCTGGACCCTCGTGGTCCTGTACACGGCGATGAACCTGCCGATCGCGGTGTGGATGATGCGGTCGTTCTTCCTGGAGGTGCCCGGGGAGGTGCTGGAGGCGGCGTCCGTCGACGGCGCCGGGCTGATGCGGACCCTGCGGTCCGTGCTCATCCCGATGGTGGCCCCCGGCATCGCGGCGACCGCGCTGATCTGCGTGATCTTCTCGTGGAACGAGTTCTTCTTCGCCCTGAACCTCACCGCCTCGCGGGCGGCGACCGTGCCGGTGCTCATCGTGTCGACCATGACGAGCGAGGGCCTGTTCCTGGCCCGGCTGTGCGCGGCGGCGCTGCTGGCGTCGCTGCCCGTGATCATTGCGGGCTGGGTGGCGCAGAAGCAGCTGGTGCGGGGGCTGTCGATGGGTGCGATCAAGTAGGGGTTGGTCGGTGCGGAAGTTGCCTTCTACCCCGTGATTGGGCCCGGAACCGACTCGGTTTCGGGCCCAATCGCTGGGTAGACCAATGTGCTGGAGCGGGGCCGGCGGCGGCGTCGGCGGTGGTGGTATGGGCGGGGCCGCCGGACTGACTCTCGTTCAGCAGGCCGGGGGCGACCGTTTGGTGGGCGGATGCGGCCGCCTGGAGCCTGCTGAACCGAAGTCAGTAGCGCGGGCGACGTGTGGCGGGGTCGAAGTGTCGGATGTCGGCAGAATTCCCTACTTTTTCTGTCGGGTACTTGCCGGAGAAAATCGGGCCCCGTTCGATGGGCGGCATGCGCCTTGGATCAGATCAACGGAGACCTGTCCGCACCGCTTGGGTCGCGGCATGCGCCGCCGCCGTGCTGGCCGGAGGCCTCGGCCCTGTCGTGCCGGCCGTCGCTGACGCCGACGTCGGCACCGTCGCCGACGTCGGCACCGCCGTCGACGCCGTCACCGCGTCCGACGCGTCCGACGCGTCCGACGCCGCGACGTCCGCCGCCTCACCGACGTCCGCCCGACCGACCGCCGCCCCCGGCACCTACACCAACCCCGTCACCGCCGGGGTCACCGACACCTTCCCCGACCCGGCGGTGATCCGCGGCAAGGACGGCGCCTGGTACGCCTACGGCACGCAGAACCCGGTGTTCAACAGCCAGGGCGAGGCGGGGGAGCGGATCCTGCCGATCCTGCGCTCCATGGACCTGGTGACCTGGGAGTACGCGGGCGAGGTGATCCAGCCGGACGACGTCCCGACGACATGGCGCGCCAACTCGCGCGCCTGGGCCCCCGACATCCGCTACGTCGACGGCGAGTACCTGCTCACCTACGGCCTGTCCACGGGCGGCCTCGCCGTGGCCACCGCGCCGACGCCCACGGGGCCGTGGGAACACCGCGACGAGCTGCTCGTCCCGTCGGCCCCGATCGACGGCTGCCCCACCGGCAACATCGACCAGGCCCTGTTCACCGACGACGACGGCACGCTCTACCTGTACTGGGGCAGCTACGACGTCGTCTGCGTCTCGGAGCTGACGCCCGGCGCGGGCGAGCTGACCGGACCCGTGACCCAGGTGGCGCAGGGCCGCCGGATGGAGGGCGCGTACGTGGTGCGGCACGACGACCTCTACTACCTGATGTACTCCGACGCGGGCTGCTGCGAGGGCGCGTTCAGCGGCTATACCGTCAAGGTGGGTCGCAGCGCGAGCCCGCGCGGCCCGTTCGTGGACGACGACGGCACCGACCTCATGGCCGAGTCCAGCAAGGGCGGCTACGTGCTGACCTCGAACGGCAACGGGTTCGCGGGCCCGGGCCACCATTCGGTGGTCACCGACCTGGCGGGCCAGGACTGGATGGCGTACCACGCGATCCCGACGGCGGACCCCGACTTCCCGCCCGTGGACACCCGCAACGGCGTGCTGAACCTGAGCAAGCGGCCGCTGATGATCGACCGGCTCGACTGGATCGACGGCTGGCCGGTCGTCAACGCGGGCGCCGGGCCGTCGTCGTCCCCGCAGGCCGCGCCCGTGACGGACGGCGCCGTGCGCACCACGTTCGCGGACGGTTCCCTCGCCGGCTGGCGGGCCGACGGCGACGTCGTCGTTCGCGAGGAGACGGACGCGGGGCCGTACGCGGCCCTGGAGAACTCGACCCTGACCAGCCGGGACCGGGCCGCCGGCGCCCTGCGCGCGCAGGCGGACCTGCGCGTGACGGACGACGACGGCGCCGCCGGGCTCACGCTGGGCGCGGGCGGAGGCGCCGGCGCGGGCCGCGTCACCGCCTGGATCGACCGCGCCGCCGGCGAGCTGCGCCTGGAGTCGGGCCGCGGCCCCAAGGCACAGCGGGCGGCGGCGCCCCTGCCGCAGGACTTCCCGTACGCCGACTGGAACGTCGTCACCCTCGACCGGGACGCGCGGTCGGGCACGTACACGGCCGCCGTCTCCGCCGACAACCTCAAGGAGCCGCTCGGCAGGGTCACGCTCACCACGCGCGGGACCGCCGGCCGCGTCCCGGTGGGCGTCACCGCCCGCGGCGGGGCCGACGCCGACAACGTGAGCCTGGTGCCCGCCGCGCGCCCCGTGACCCAGCGGGTGCCCGACCCGGAGCCGGGGGAGCTGGTGCCGGAGAGCTCGGACGAGTTCGACGGCGACGTCGTGCCCGGTACCGGCGCGGACCGGACCGGCGCAGACGGCACCGGCTGGACCTGGGTGCGCGGCCCGGCGTCCGGCGTCCGCCTGGCGGACGGCGCCCTCGCCTGGCCCACCCAGAACGCGGAGCTGTACCAGGGCACCAACACCGCCTCGGTGCTGACCCGCGACGCCCCCGCGGGGGACTACCTGGTCGAGACGAAGCTGAGTCTCGACGGCGTGGGCGTGAACCGGCAGGCCGGGCTTGTGCTCTACGCCGACGACGACCAGTTCGTGAAGCTGGTGCACTCCCAGCTCGGGCTGCTGCGCAAGCCCGGCAGCGCCGCGCAGATGCTGGAGTTCACCAAGGAGGCCGCGCGGACGACCAGCAACCCGCCCGTCGCCGCGTACAGCGCGCCGATGTTCGGGGCGGCCCCGGGCGAGACCACGTGGCTGCGGCTGGCCGTGCACCGGGACGCGGCCAACGACGAGGACGAGGTGCGCATGGCGTCCAGCACCGACGGGGAGACCTGGCGGTGGGGCGGCGTCTGGACCCTGCCCGACGACCAGCCCCTGCGCATCGGCCTGGTCTCGATGAACACGGCGGGCGCGACGGCGACCTTCGACTACGTCCGCACGTACACCCAGCCCTGACCACCCACCCCGCTTCGTTGAGTGCTGGGTATTTGTCGATTTTCCGGCCGTCAGGCAACAAATACCCAGCACTCAACGAGGTCGGAGTGGGTTCTGGTTAGATCCGACCGAATTGGTGTGGTTTTCTGCCGGGTCGTTGACGGAAAAATTTGGAGGTCCCTATGGTCGCCAGCATGTCGACGACGACAACCGGCAGCGCCGCCCGCCGCGCTCACGAGAGCCGCGTGCTGGCCGCCCTCCGCGACGGGCCCCTGAGCCGCGCCGAGCTCGCCCGCCGCGTGGGCCTCTCCCGCACCACCCTCTCCGAGACCACGGCCGAGCTGCTGCGGCGCGGCGCGATCGTCGTGGTCGACACCGACGCCGCCACCCGGACCGGCAGCGGCCGGCCCGCCGAACGGCTCGCGCTCGACCCCGGCTCCGGCCAGTACCTCGGCGTCGACTTCGGCCACCGCCGGGTGCGCGCCGCCGTGGCCGACGCCGCCCGCGAGACCGTCGCCTCCGGCGTCGAGCACTACGACGACGACACGCCCTGGCCCCAGCGCCTCGACCTCGCCTTCCGGCTCGTCGACCGGCTCGCGCGCGAGCACGACCTGCACTTCGGCGAGCTCCAGGCGGTCGGCATCGGCGTCGTCGGCCCGTACGGCGGGTGGCGCGTCGACAGCAAGCAGGTCTCCTGGGCCCGCCGCTCCGCCCCGCACGACGTGCACGGCGCGTTCGCCGAACGGTTCGGCGCGCCCGTCGTCGTCGACAACAACACGCGCCTCGCGGCGCTCGCGGAGGCGGTGTCCCAGCCCGAGGGCACCACCGATCTGCTGTACGTGCGGCTGTCGGACGGCGTGGGCGGCGGCCTCGTCGTCTGCGGCCGGATCGGGACCGGGGCGCACGGGTTCGCCGGCGAGCTGGGCCACATCTGCGTGGACCCGGCGGGCAGCCGGTGCCGCTGCGGCAAGCGCGGCTGCCTGGAGACCGTCGCGTCCGCGCCCGCAGTGCTCGCGGCGTGCCGCGCCCGGGGCGCCGAGGTCGCCACGTTCGACGACCTGGCCGCCGCCGTGGCCACCAGCGACCCGGTGGTCGAGGGCGTGCTGCGCGACGTCGGCGCGGCCGTCGGCCGGGTGCTCAGCACCGCGGCGCTCACCCTGGACCCCGACGAGATCGTGATCGGCGGCGAGATCGTGCACGTCGCGCCCGTGATCGTCGAGCAGGCCGCGGCCACCCTGCGCTACGAGCTGCACCCGCTGCCCACGGACGAGCCGCTCGTCGTGCGGGCCGGGCGCCTGCGCGACACCGACGGCGCGCTCGGCGCGCTGGCTGCCGCCTTCCACCTGTCCCCGCTGCTGGCCGGCTACCCCCGGCCCGAGGCGGCCGACGACGGCGAGGACCTGCGCGGCACGCTGCGCACCCCGATCCCCGCACCCCTGCACGCACGCCTGAGGAGAGCCCTGTGACCATGTCGACCGGGTCGACGGTGTCGACCCCGACCCCCGCGAGGAACGGGTCACCACCGCGCCGCCGGGCGGGGAAGCGCGCCACGCTGCTCGCGCTGAACGCCGTCTCGATCCTGGGCGGCATCGGGATCTGGTGGGTGCTGTCCCTGAGCGGCCTCCAGCTCCCGACGCCGCCCGAGGTGGCGGCCAAGGCCGTGGACCTGGCGGTCAGCGGCGCGCTGGCCGAGGACCTGTTGGCCAGCCTGGGCCGGGTCCTGGCCGGGTTCCTGCTCGGCTCCGCCGCCGCGGTCCCCGTCGGGTTCCTCATGGGCTGGTACACCCCGGCCCGCGGCCTGTTCGAGCCGTGGATCCAGTTCTTCCGCACCATCCCGCCGCTGGCCCTGCTGCCGCTCGTGCTGGTGCTCATGGGCATCGGCGAGCTGCCCAAGGTGTTCGTCATCTTCCTCGCGGCATTCCTGGCCTGCGTGATCTCCACCTACCAGGGCGTCGTGAGCGTGGACCGCACGCTCATCAACGCGGCCCGGGTGCTCGGGGCCAAGGACGGCACGATCTTCCTGCGCGTCGTGGTGCCGGCCTCCTCGCCGTTCATCCTCGTGGGCATGCGCGTGGGCCTCGGCTCCGCGTGGGCCACCCTCGTGGCCGCCGAGCTGCTCGCAGCCCAGGCGGGCCTCGGGTTCCGCATGCAGCAGGCCCAGACCTACTACGACCTCGCGACGATCTTCGTCTCCATCGTCGCCATCGGCGTGCTCGGCCTGGTCATGGACCGGCTGCTGCTGCTCGCGGAGACCCGGCTGACCGGATGGCAGGAACGGCGATGACCATCGACACCCCCACCCTGACGGACACCGCCAAGATCTCCGTGCGGGAGACCCGCAAGACCTTCGCCCTGCAGGACGAGGAGTTCGTCGCGCTCGACGGCGTGGACCTCGACGTGGCCGACAACGAGTTCGTCACTGTCGTCGGCCCCTCCGGCTGCGGCAAGTCCACCCTGATGAACATCGTCGCGGGCCTGGAGGCGCCGACGTCGGGCCGGGTGCTCGTGGACGGCGCGGACGTGACCGGCCCCGGCCCGGAGCGCGGCGTCATCTTCCAGCAGTACGCGCTGTTCCCGTGGCTGACCGTGCGCAAGAACGTCGAGTTCGGGCTCAAGGTCGCGGGCCTGCCCGCCGCCGAGCGGCGCGAGCGCGCCGAGCACTACGTGCGCCTCGTGGGCCTGGAGCAGTTCGCGGACGCGCTGCCCAAGACGCTGTCCGGCGGCATGAAGCAGCGGTGCGCCATCGCCCGCGCCTACGCCGTCAACCCGTCGATCCTGCTGATGGACGAGCCCTTCGGTGCGCTGGACGCCCTCACCCGCGTGCGCCTCCAGGAGCAGCTCCTGGACACCTGGAGCACCGAGAAGCGCACCGTCCTGTTCATCACGCACGACGTCGACGAGGCCGTGTTTCTCGCGGGCCGCGTGGTGGTCATGGCCGCCCGGCCGGGCCGCATCCACGAGGTGATCGACGTCGACCTGCCGTACCCGCGCACCGAGGAGGTGCGGCTCAGCCCGCAGTTCGCGGAGCTGCGCAACCGGGTGTGGCGGGCCGTGTACCACCAGGCCCCCGGCACCCCTGGCCGGGCCACCGATTCCCAGAACCAGACCCAGAACTGAGGACCCCCATGCGAATCTCCAGGAGAACTCTCGGCGCGGCCGCCGCCGGCCTCGCCCTCGTGCTGTCCCTCGGCGCCTGCTCGTCCGAGGGCGGCGCCGGGGGCGAGGACGGGACGATCGAGGTCAACTTCGGCTACATCCCCGACTTCAACGGCACCAGCCTGCTGGCCATCGCCGAGGACCAGGGCCTGTGGGCGGAGCACGGCATCGACGTGACGACGTCGTCGTTCACCAACGGGCCGCTCCAGATCCAGGCCCTCGGCACGGGTGACCTCGACTTCGGCTACATCGGCCCCGGCGCGTTCTGGCTGCCCGCCTCCGGGCAGGCCAAGATCGTCGCGCTGAACACCCTCGGCCGGGCCGACCGCGTGGTCGCGCAGCCCGGCATCGACTCCGTCGAGGACCTCAAGGGCAAGACCGTCGCCGTGCCGGAGGGCACGTCGGGCGACATGATCCTCACGCTCGCGCTGGCGGAGGCGGGCATGACCAAGGACGACGTCGAGCTGGTGCCCATGGAGCCGCCGGCCATCGTGGCCGCGCTGTCGTCCGGGCAGGTCGACGCCGCGGGCTTCTGGTACCCGGCGCTCGCCACCGTCAAGGAGCAGGTGCCCGACCTGGTCGAGCTCGCCCAGAACACCGACTTCGAGGAGACCGTCGCGTTCCCGACGGCGTTCGTGGCCGGGAACGACGTGGTGGCCGACGAGCCCGAGAAGGTGGACGCCGTCCTGCAGGTGCTGCGCGAGGCCATGGACTACCGCACCGAGAACATGGACGAGGCGATCGCGCTCACCGCCGCGTTCAACGACCTCGAGCCCGCCGACGTCGAGGCCGACGCCGCCAATGTCGACATCCTCTCGGCGGACGACGTGGACGCGCTGACGCAGGACGGCACCGCCGACACCTGGCTGACCGGCATGCAGGACTACTTCGTGGGCTCCGGGCAGCTCCCCGAGGCCGTGGACCCTTCCGAGTTCTACCTCGGCGACCAGTTCGTCAAGGCCGGTGAGTGACCCGGTGGGCGGCAAGAACGTCCTGTTCCTGATGACCGACCAGCACCGGGCCGACACGCTGGGCGCCTACGGCAACCCGCGCGCGTCCACGCCGGTGCTCGACCGGCTCGCGGCGTCGGGCACCCGGTTCGACCGCTGGTACACGCCGACGGCGATCTGCACGCCGTCGCGCGCGAGCCTGCTCACCGGGCAGGCGCCGTTCCGGCACCGGGTGCTGGCGAACCACGAGCGCAACGTGGGCTACCAGGAGGACCTGGCCGACGGCACGTTCACCTTCGTCGAGGCCCTGCGGGAGCACGGGTACAACACCGGCCTGGTGGGCAAGTGGCATGCCGGCACGGAGCGGAACGCCGCGTCCTTCGGGTTCGACGGGCCGGACCTGCCCGGGTGGCACAACCCCGTCGACAACGCGGACTACCTGGCGTACCTGGCCACCCGCGACCTGCCGCCGTACGAGATCAGCGACCGGGTGCGCGGCACGCTGCCCAACGGCGGGCCGGGCAACCTCCTTGCGGCCCGGCTGCACCAGCCGGTCGAGGCCACGTTCGAGCACTACCTGGCGACCCGCACCATCGAGCTGCTGGAGCGGTACGCCGACGAGTACCGGTCGGGGGAGCGGCCGTTCTTCCTGGAGCTGAGCTTCTTCGGGCCGCACCTGCCGTACATCGTGCCGGACGAGTACTTCGACCTGTTCGACCCGGCCGACGTCGAGCTGCCCGCCTCGATCGCGGAGACCTTCGAGGGCAAGCCGCCCGTGCAGGCCAACTACAGCGCGCACTGGACGTTCGACACCATGCCGATCGAGGTGACGCGCAAGCTCATCGCGGTCTACTGGGGCTACGTGACGCTCATCGACCAGCAGATCGGCCGCGTGCTGGACGCCCTGGAGCGGCTGGGCCTGGTGGACGACACCGCCGTGTTCTTCACGTGCGACCACGGCGAGTTCACCGGCGCCCACCGGCTGCACGACAAGGGCCCGGCCATGTACGAGGACATCTACCGCACGCCCGGCCTGCTGCGGGTCCCGGGCGGCCCGGCGGGCCAGGTGCGCACCGAGTTCGTGAGCCTGCTGGACTGCACGGCCACGATCCTGGAGCTGGCCGGCATCGACCCCGCGCCTGCCGTGGACTCGCGCAGCCTGCTCCCGCTGGCCCACGGGGACGACGTCGAGTGGCAGCCCGACATCGTGTGCGAGTTCCACGGGCACCACTTCCCCTACCCGCAGCGCATGCTGCGGGAGGACCGGTACAAGCTCGTGGTCAACCCGGACTCCGTCAACGAGCTCTACGACCTGCACGCAGACCCCGACGAGCTGACCAACGCCTACGGCGACCCGGCGCTCGCGGACGTGCGGCACCGCATGATGGGGCGCCTCTACCGGCTGCTCCGGGACCGCGGCGACAACTTCTACCACTGGATGACCACGATGTACGACGTCGGCGAGGTGGACCACGACCCGACCCAGTCGGGGCTGGACGAGACGACGTACGCGGCGCGGTAGGCCCGCCCACGCGGTAGGTCTGCGCGGCCGGCCCCAACGGTAGGCCCGCGCGCCGGGCTCAGGCCCTGCGCAGGTAGTCGATCAGCAGGTCGAACGACGCCTCGAGCTGGTCGGACCGGCCCGTGGCGCGCAGCACCTGGACCCCGCCCTGGATCCCGGCGACGAAGGCCGCCGCCGTCCGGTCGGGGTCCAGGTCCGCGCGCACCTGGCCGCTGCCCTGCATCGAGACGACGCCGGCGCGGATCGCCCGCTGCCACTGGCCGAGCAGCTCCGTGATCACCTCGGCGGTGCCGGGCGAGCCCGACATCTGGTCCATGAGCGCGCCGAGCGGGCAGTGCCGGCCCTGGGCGCGGTACCGGGCGACGACGCTGTCGCGCCACGCCGTCCACGACTCCCACGAGTCGAGCGCGCTGAGGTGCGGCTCCTGGTCGGTCAGCACGCCGTCCGCCTCGTACCGTGCGACAGCGAGCAGCAGCCCCTCCTTGCCGTCCGGGAAGTAGTGGAAGATCTGGCCCTTGCTGGTGCGGGTCACCGCTCCGACGTCGTCCAGCGTGACGCTGCCCGGGCTGTTGCCGCGCAGGTACTCGGCGGCGCCCTCGATGATGCGCTGCCGGGTCGCCTGGCCCTTCGGGGTGAGCTTCACACGGCGACGGTACGGCCGATCTTCTGGACTTGCTAGTCCAAAAATGGGTTCCTAGCGTCGCGGGCATGACACAGCGACTGCAGGGCCGGACCGCCCTCGTGACCGGGTCCACCAGCAACATCGGACGGGCGATCGCCGAGGCGCTCGGCGCGGAGGGGGCGCACGTCGTCGTCTCCGGGCGCAGCGTGGAGCGCGGCGAGGAGGTCGTAGCCGGGATCCGGGCGCGCGGCGGCAAGGCCGACTTCGTCGCGGCCGACCTCGACGGCAGCCCGGAGGCGAGCCACGGCCTGGCCGGCGCGGCCACCGAGGTGCTCGGCGGGCGGCTCGACATCCTGGTGAACAACGCCGGGATCTACGCGCCCACCGTGCACCTGGCCGGCACCGACTCCGCGACCTTCGACCGCTACTACGCCGTGAACGTCAAGGCGCCCTACTTCCTCACCCAGGTCGTGGCGCCCCGCATGGTGGCCGACGGCGGCGGCACGATCATCAACCTCGGCTCCTGGGTGGCCCGCCTCGCCACGCCGCTCGGCGGGCTGTACGCCTCGACCAAGAGCGCGCTGGAGTCGCTGACCCGCTCGTGGGCGGCCGAGTTCGGGCCGCAGGGCGTGCGCGTCAACGCGGTCTCGCCGGGCGTCATCCGGCCGCCGGAGCTGGACCCCGCCGCCGACTTCGCGGGCGCGATGACCTCCGGCACACCCGCGGGCGGCCCGGGCCACCCGGCCGCGATCGGCGCGGCGGTGGTCTACCTCGCCTCCGACGATGCGGCCTTCGTCCACGGCGCGACGCTCGACGTCGACGGCGGCCGCGCCAACGTGGCGGTCGTCGCCGGCTGATCGGGTCCGACTGACCGCCGTCGGCCGTCGTCGGCCGCCGTCGGCCGCCGCCACGAACCATGCACCTGCTGCCAGGATCTGGCTGGTTCTGGCAGCAAGTGCATGGTCCGCCCCGGGGTGAAAGTACGTCTTGTCAGTAGATTTCACCCAAAGTTTACTGATGTCACCTCAGGTCAGGGCCGCGCCGTGTCAGGGTGAGCGAGGCGCCGAGGCCCGCAGGGGGTCGCGGGCCGTCGCACACGGAGGTCGACGATGCGCACACGTCTCGTACGGGCACGGGGTCTGGGTCGGGTCCGGTGGGGCGGGCCGGCGGCGCTCGCGATCGCGGCCGGGGTCCTGGCGGCGCCGGGCGCTGTCGCGCAGGACGCGACGACGTCGACCGAGGCGCCCTCGGACGTCGTCGTGCAGGACGCCGCCGAGGTCCCCGCCGGCTACTACGACAGCGCCGCGGGCCTGACGGGCGAGGCGCTCAAGGCCGAGCTGAACGACATCATCAGCGACGCCGACGCCGTCTCCTACGACGAGGTGTGGGACGGCCTGATGGCCACCGACGAGGACCCGGCCAACCCGGACAACGTCATCCTCCTGTACAGCGGCGAGTCGCGGGCCAAGAGCCTCAACGGCGGCGACGTCGGCGACTGGAACCGGGAGCACGTCTGGGCCAAGTCGCACGGCGACTTCGGCACGTCCACGGGGCCGGGCACCGACCTGCACCACCTGCGCCCGGCCGACGTCCAGGTCAACGGCGTCCGCGGCAACAAGGACTTCGACGAGGGCGGCAGCGCGGTCTCCGGTGCGCCCGGCAACTACACCGACGCGGACTCGTTCGAGCCCCGCGACGACGTCAAGGGCGACGTCGCGCGCATGATCCTCTACATGGCCGTGCGCTGGGAGGGCGAGGACAGTTTCGCCGACCTGGAGCCGAACGACACCGTGAACAACGGCTCCGCCCCGTACCACGGCAAGCTCTCCACGCTGCTGGAGTGGAACGACGCCGACCCGGTGTCCTCGTTCGAGGCCCACCGGAACGACGTCATCTACGAGCAGTTCCAGCAAAACCGCAACCCGTTCGTCGACCACCCGGAGTGGGCCGACGCCATCTGGGGCTGACCGGCCGACCCCGCCCACGGGTCAGACGCACAGGTCACCCGGGGGACCTGTACGTCTGACCCGGGGCGCATGCCTACCCTGGAGTCAGCACCGGAGGTGGTCACCGTGTCGGACGAGGTCACGTCAGCACCGCGGATCCCGCCGCGCTGGTTCGTGCGGCTCGCCTGGCAGGTCCACCGCGGCCTGTACCGCGCCAGCGGCGGCCGGCTCGGGCTCCGGCGGCCCAAGGGGCACCGCTGGGGCATGATGCGCCTGACCACCACCGGACGCCGCACCGGGTGCGAGCACAGCGTGATCGTCGCCTACGTCGAGGACGGCCCGGACCTCGTCACGCTGGCCATGAACGGCTGGGCCCAGGGCCACCCCAGCTGGTGGCTCAACCTGCGGCTGCACCCCGAGGCCACCGTGGACCTCGTCGACGAGGACTCGCGCACTGTGCGCGCCCACGCGGCGCAGGGCGCCGAGCACGACCGGCTCTGGGCCAGGTGGCGCGACTACGACGCCCGGCTCGACGACTACGCCGCGCTCCGCACCACCGAGACGCCCGTCGTGGTCCTGGAGCGGTGGGACGAGCCGGCGCGCCACTGAGCCCGCGCACCACTGAGCCCGTGCACCTCTCCTGTCCGCGCACCACTGAGCCCCGGCGTCACAGCGTGGCCGACGCCAGCGCCTCCTCGTGCCCGTCGAGCGTGATCTCGATGCGGTCCATGTCGGTGAGCGACACGGCCGTCGACGCGTCCAGCCCCGTCGTCTGGCCGCCCGACCACGACCACGTCGCCGCGACCGTCCGCGCGCCGTCCCGCCCGACGAGCACGAGCTCGTACCGGATCGGCTCGGGTGGGATGTACGCGCCCTCGGGCGGCTGCTCCCCGGGGTTGGGCGGGTAGTGGCAGGACCACTTGAACTTGGTGCCCCAGGTGGTGGGCGTCACCACCACCTCCGCGCGCATGTCCGCCCCGGCCACCGGCCGCAGCTCGATGGTCCGGGCCTCGGCCGCGGTGGTGGCAGTGGCAGTGGCCGACGGCGGGGTGGTGCCCCCGGCGTCCGGCACCCCGCCGTCCGGCGTGCCGAACAGGCCGCCCGCGGTGAGCGCCGAACCGCCCACCGCCCCGGCGACCACAAGAACGCTCGCGGCCACTGCGCCCAGCGCACGCCGGCGGAGCCGGGACCGGCGGGCGGCGCGGGCGAGGCTCGTGAGCGGCACGACGTCGGCCGGGCCGGGCGAGACTGCCGGGTCCGGCGCCTCCTCGACGAGCGCCTGCGCGTGCGCCGGGCTGATGGTGCCGAGCAGGCCCGGCAGTCCGGCGAGCTCCGCCACCGCCGCGCGGCATGCCGCGCACTCAGCGAGGTGCCGCTCGTAGGCGCGCCGGTCGCTCGGGCTCAGGGCGCCGAGCACGTAGGCCGCGTCCCACTCGGCGTACCGGTCGCCGCCACCCCCTGACTCTCCCGCGGGGATCATGCCGTGACTCCTTTCTCCTGCAGGGCCAGGCGCAGCGCGCGCAGCCCGTAGTGCAGCCGCGACTTGACCGTCCCGGCGGGGACGCCCAGCTCGGTCGAGAGCTCGGCCACCGAACGTCCCCCGTAGTACGCGCCCACCACCACCGCCCGGTGTGACGGCGAGAGCGACAGCAGCGCGTCGGCCACCAGCCACGAGTCCAGCACGGACTGCGTGGTGTCGCGCTCCTCGCGGTCGGGCAGGTGCCCGGTGGAGCGCTCGCGGGTGCGGCGGGCGCTGCGGAGGTGGTCGACCGAGAGGTTCCGCGCCACCGTGAACAGCCAGGCGCGCACGGAGTCCTCCGACCGTTCCAGCACCTCGGGGTTGCGCCACGCGCGCAGGAGGGTCTCCTGCACCACGTCGCGCGCCTCCTCCTCGTCGCCCGTGCGGCGCACGACGTACCGGTACAGCGCGTCGGCGTGCGTGTCGTGCACCGCCTCGAGGAGCTCGTCCTCGGCACCCACGAGCGGCTCCTTCCGTGTGTGTCGGCTACTCGGTGTGTTCGTCGACCGGTCGGGTCGCTACCGCGTCGTCACTGGCCGGGGGCCAGCTGCAGCGAGAACTCGATGCTGCCCTCATCCTCCACCGTCACGAACCCGAGGTCCGGCGCCTCGACGCCGAAGTCCTCGAACGTGATCGGCACGCTGCCCACCACCTGCACCGGGTCGCCGCTGGTCGCGTCGCCCGCGACCTCGGCGTCGAACGTGGCCGTCTGCGTGACGCCGTGCACGGTCAGGTCGCCGGTCAGCTCCACCGCCGTGGCGCCCGCCTCGATGGGCGCCGGCTCGGTGAGCACGAACGTCGCGGTCGGGAACTGGCCGACCTCCATCGCGGTGTCGCGGAAGTACCCGTCGCGGTTGGCCTCGTCGGTGGCCACGCTCGCGATGTCCACCGTGATGTCGGCGGCGCTGATCGCGCCGTCCGCGACGGTCACCGACCCGGTGACGTCCTCGGTGCGCCCGGTCACGGTCACGTCCTCGCCCTGCAGCACCTCCTCGACGCGGTAGCCCGCGAACGACCCGTCGGTCACCGTCCAGGTCCCGGCGGCCGCCTCGGCGTCGGGCAGCGGTGCCGCCGACGCCGCCAGGCTCGGCTCCTCCGCGGCGGCCTCGTTGGCCCAGTCCGCGTACAGGCCCGGCCCGAAGATCGCCGCCGCCCCGCCGATCACGACCACGGCCGCTCCGACGCCGATGCCTACCTTTGCCCCAGTGCGCACGCTCCGCCCCTCTCGTTCGCAGGCCGACCGGATATCGGCCTCTGCCCCGTACGACGGGTGAAAGGGCAGAACGGTTCAACTGGTTCGGCGATGAGTTCGGCGGGCCCGGGCCGTCGGTAGCGGCAGGGGCGTGTTGCACCGCCCCGTCCCGAGCGCACCTGGAGGAATCATGACCGACACCTTCGACGTCGACGTGACCCGCGACCTCGACGGACCCGTCGAGGCGGCCTGGGCCGCGTGGAGCACCCCCGAGGGCCTGCGCGCCTGGTGGGGGCCCGGCCCGTTCACCTGCCCCGCGGCCGAGGTCGACCTGCGGGTCGGCGGCCGCGCGCTGATCGCGATGCGCGCCCCCGCCGAGTACGGCGGCGGCGACACGTGGTCCACCTGGGACTTCACGGTCGTCGAGCCGGTGCGGCGCATCGAGTACACGTTCCGGTTCAGCGACGCCGACGGCGCGCCGCAGGCTCCGCCCATGGACGACGTGCCCGCCGAGGGGCACCACGAGGTCGAGATCACGGGCCTGGGCGACGGGCGCAGCCGCATCCACATGGTCGAGCACGGGTACACCAGCGCCGCGTCCCGCGACATGTCGCAGCAGGGACTGGAGGCGTGCCTGGACAAGATGGCCGGGTACGTGGCGGGCCGCTGACGCCGTCACCGGCGCGCCTCGCTCCGGCGTCCCTCGCCCCGGCGTCCGGCACGCAGCAGGACGATCGCGAGGGCCACGAGCAGCAGGCCCGCCGCCGGCGCCTGTGCGAGCGCGGCTGGCGCGCCCCAGACGTCCGCCGCCCGGCCCGCGAGCGACGCCGCCAGCGCGGAGCCGGCGGCGCTCGCGGAGTTGTTCCAGGTGAACGCCTGCGTGAGCACGGCCGGGCGGACCGCCCGCTCGGTCAGCACGGTGAGCAGCACCAGGGTCGGCGGCACGGCGGCCTCCGTGAGCACCAGGGCGAGGCCCAGCCAGACGGCGGACGGCGCGAACGGCAGCAGCGCGGCGGTCGCCGTCAGCCAGACCGTGACGAGCACGAGCTGGCACCGGGCCGGGGTGGGGCGTCGGCGCCGTCCGTAGAGCCAGCCCGACAGGAGGCCGGCCACGCTCCCGGCGGCGATGAGCGGCGCTGCCGTGCCGGGCGTCCCGTGGCCGACCGCGAAGGCCGTGACCGCGACCCCCATGGTGCCGAAGTACAGGCCGATGGCGAGGTTGAGCAGCGCCAGGACCAGGAACGCCGGCGCGAGCAGGCCGGACCGCGTGCCGCGGGCGCGTTCGGCGGCGGCGTGCGGCGGGGGCGCGGTGCGCCGCTGCAGGGCCAGGGCGGTGCCGCCGCCCAGGATCAGGGCCGCCGCGGTGAGGCTGGCCGCCGTCGTGTGGCCCGCCGCGCCCAGCGCGGTGACCAGCACCGGCCCGAGCAGGAAGCTCGTGGCGTTGGCCAGCGACTCCAGGGAGAACGCGCCGGGCAGGTCGTCGGCGCGGTCGCCGCGCAGCAGGTGCGCCCAGCGGGCGGCGGACAGGGCGCCGAGCTGGGGGACCGCCGCGCCCGCGCAGCCCGCGGCGATGACGGCCGCCGTCGGCGACTGCGCCAGGACGACGCAGGCGACGGCGGCGCCGTGCGCGACGAGGTAGAGCGGGAGCACGCGGGTCTGGCCGAATCGGTCGACCAGGCGGGCGAGCTGCGGGCCGACGACCGCCTCGGCCAGGGCGAAGACCGCGGCGGCGAGGCCCGCCGTGGCGTACGAGCCTGTGCGGTCGTGCAGCAGCCACACCAGGCCGAGGCCCGTCATGGCGATGCCGACGCGGCCGGTGGTCGCGGCGAGGAAGAAGGCGGCGGCGCCGGGCGCGCGCAGCAGGGAACGATAGCCGGAGGCGGCTGCAGGCATGGGTGTCCTTCGTCGCCGCCCGGCGGGACGGGCCACCCGGGGTCGCCGGCGCCTGAAACTGCGATGGGGTGCGACCCGTGGCCCGCCAGGGGACATCCAGGACTGCGGTAGGACGGGACACGCGCCCCTGCCGCCGCCCCCGACACCGGGCGGTACAAACGTGGTGCCCGGGCCGATGCGGACCCGGACGACTGCGAGGGACGCTAGCAGTCCTGGCCGGTCAGCGGAACCTCGTCGTGCCGGGCGACGGCGAACGTGCTGCCCGGGTACCGCAGCCCGGAGAAGTACATGTTGGTGTGGGCCACGATCTGCTCGCCGGTGATCGCCACGCCGTCCCACACGGTGTCGCGGGTGGTGTGCGCGTCGCTCACGAGGGTCACGTCGTAGCCCAGCGCAGCGGCCCGCTGCGTCGTCGTGCGGACGCAGAAGTCGGACTGGGTGCCGGCGACGACCAGCCGCGTGGCGCCGAGCGCGTCGAGGATGTCGCGGAGGTCGGTGTCGGCGAACGAGTCGCGGTACGCCTTGTGCACGAGCGCCTCGTCGGGGCGGCGGGACAGGCCGTCGGCGAGGGCCCAGCCCGGGGTGTCGCGCTCCAGTCCCGGCTCGTGGTGCTGCACCCAGACGACGGGTGTCCCGGCGGCGCGAGCGCGCTCCGCGAGGGCGGCGGAGCGGGTGACGACGCCGTCGGCGTCGAAGCAGCCGCGGACGACGTCGGCCTGGAGGTCGATGAGGAGGACGGCGGTGGTCGGGGGCGGGGTCACAGGCGTGGTCATGGGCAGGGGGCCTCGCTGAAGCTGTCGGGGTCGCCGAGCGGGAACCGGTAGCAGACCGTGTCCGCGTCCCCGGTGGGCTGGCCGGTCCAGTCGTTGCGCTCGCGGGAGTATTGGACCACGATCTCGCTCGGCGACTCCTCGACGACCGTCCCGTCCTCGATCGCCTCCGGGCGCGGCGACAGGTGCAGCTCGTTGCGGTCCAGGTCGGCGAGGCGCCACGCCCACCGGTCCTGGGCGGTGTCGAACGCGGCCATGCCGATCGCGACGAGCAGGACCACGGCCGCGGTCAGGACGGCGGCCACGATCCAGCGCGTGCGGTAGCGGGGCTCCGAGGTCGTCATGAGTCGTATCGTGCCAGGTGAGCGGGCCGCCCGAACCAGACCCACAGCGGTCGTGCCGTGGCCAGGACGACGACGGCGAACAGCGTCTGGTTCACGAGCCCGGCGAACGACAGGCCCTCGGTCAGGGCGAGCACGGTGCCGTTCACCGCGACGTCGACCACGATGACGACGACGCCGAGCACCACACCGGCCCGGCGCCGCAGGAGCAGGAGGACGACGACGAGCGGGTCCACGACGGTGAGCGAGACCCAGAACAGGCGCACCGTCGTCGGAAAACTGGCGTAGACCTCCGTGCCGCCCAGCACGAGGTCGACGACGTGGGTGGTGGTGCCCACCAGGTAGCCGAGCACCCAGACGAGCCGGACGACCTGGAGCGCGCGGTCCGACACGGGCGCTACCGGGCCAGGCGCATCGCGATGCTTGCGGGCGCCGTCTCGACGAACCCCAGGCTGCGGTACAGGGGCCGGCCGGGCTCGTCCGCGTTGAGCGTGACGTACGGGTCGGCGGGCGCGCGGTCCGCGATCTGGTCCAGGAGCCATGCCATCACCCGGCGACCGAGGCCGCGGCTCTGGTGCTCGGGCAGCGTCGCGATGTCGGCGATGTGGAAGTACCAGCCGCCGTCGCCGAGCGTGCGGCCCATCGCGACCGCCCGGTCTGTCGCCACCTCGCGGACGTGGCAGAAGGCCCAGCTCGACGTCAGCACGGGCGCGGCCTGCTCGGCGTTCTTGGGGGAGAGGCCGGAGGCCGCGCGCAGGTGCAGGTACTCGTCGACGCTGGGCGCGGTGGGGACCAGGAGGTACGGGTCGTCGCTCATGAAGGCACCCTAAGCATGTGCGCGCCGCAGGTCCGCGGACGCCCGCTACCGTGGCTGCGCATGACGCACACCGATCTGGAGATCGACGCCGATCTGATCCGGGGCCTGCTCCGTGAGCAGCACCCCGACCTGGCGGAACTGCCCCTGGAGCTCGGCGCCCGCGGCTGGGACAACCAGCTCTGGCGCCTAGGGGACGACCTCGCCGTCCGGCTGCCGTGGGCGACGGCGTCCGCGGACGAGCTGCTGCGCAAGGAGTATGCCTGGGTGCCCGGCCTGGCGGCGGGCCTTCCGCTGCCGATTCCCGTGCCGCAGCGCCTCGGCGAGCCGGCCGAGCGGTTCCCGCGGCCCTGGATCGTCACCACCTGGGTGCCCGGGGCGCCCGCCGACCGCGCGCCGGTCACGCGGGGCGACGAGGCGGCGCGGGCGCTGGGCTCTTTCCTGACGGCGCTGCACCTGCCCGCGCCGGAGGGCGCGCCGGTCGGTCGTGGCCGGGGCGGGCCGCTCCGCGGGCACTCCGCGGGGTTCGGGGCGCAGCTCGCCGAGGCGGCGGAGCGCGGCCTCGTCGCCGACCCGGACGCCGTCCGCGCCGTCTGGGACGATGCCGTGGCCGCACCCGCATGGGCGGGGCAGCCGGTCTGGCTGCACGGCGACCTGCACCCGGCCAACATCCTGACGGCGGACGGTACGTTCTGCGGCGTCATCGACTTCGGCGACCTGTGCGTCGGCGACCCGGCCTGCGACCTCTCCGCGGCGTGGCTGCTCCTGCCGGACGGCGGGGTCGACGCCTTCCACGACGCGTACGAGCGGGAGGTCGACGACTCGATGCTCCGCCGGGCCCGCGGTTGGGCCATGGCCAAGGCGCTCGTCGGGATGCTCATCGGGGAGGCCGGCGTGCACGGGCGGCCGGGCGGCAAGGCGTCGTGGGGGCCGCCGGGGCGCGCAGCGCTGGACCGGCTGCTGGCGACGGCCTGAGCCGTCAGGCGGCGAGCTCTGACAGCAGGCGCTCGCGGAGCCGCACGAGCTGGTCGGCCGACTCGGCGGGGCTGACGCCGTCGGTGAAGACGGTGGTTGCGGCGACCTCGCCGGCCAGCGGGTCCGCGACCCACCGCGCGATCCAGTCGTGGCCCTCGTTGGCCCAGTCCGCGTACAGACCCGGCCCGAAGATCGCCGCCGCCCCGCCGATCACGACCACGGTCGCTCCGATGCCGATGCCTGCCTTTGCCCCGGTGCGCACGCTCCGCCCCTCTCGCTCGCAGGCCGACCGGATATCGGCCTCTGCCCGTACTGCGGGTGAAAGGGCAGATCGGTTCAATCAGGGTTCACGATGAGTCCGGGGGCGGCATGCTGAGGGGCGGCCTCCGGCGCTGAGCTCGATGACTTCGGTCCCTTGCTGGGACGAATTTCACTGTCGGCGAGGTCGTGTCCAGAGTCGCGCCAATACGCCCTCAGTTCTTGGTGTGCCGGGCTGCAGGTGCACGATCACCCGCAAGAGCACGAAGAGTGCGATGCATCCAGCGAGGATCAGAGCGATTGCAGCGAGGTTCTGCCAGAACCCGTCAGCCTGGGCGAGTACGGCGCCGGAGCCCACGAGGAATCCTGCGAGGGTGACGAAGATCGCCAGGACTTCAATGATCCCGACCAGGCTCTCGGACACGATCCGCCGCGCCTGTGAATGCTGTTGCTCGATCTCTTGCCGAGCCGCGTGCAGTTCATCGGCGACTGCCGCCTTGAGGTCCGTGAGAGCACGGGCAACGAGCTCGTCGATACGTTCGTCGAGTGCTTTGGTGGCGTTGATGAGTTCACGTTCACGGACGTAGTCCTGGTGCACACTGTTGCTTCCAGGACGGAGCAGATCGATCGCGACATCTACGCTCTGCAGTGCTTCGTCGAGTCTGCCCAACCGCCGCAGTGCGCCGGCACGCCAGTAGTGAACTCCGGGTTCGTCTTCGCCCAGGCCGATGATCTCGTCCGCGAGCTCGACAGCCAGTCGGTCAGCTTCGGGAAGATCTGAAGCCATCCAGAGACCCTGCAGGCACAGGAACCGGCACGACTTGTCGTAGCCATCGGCCGAGATGGCGGCCGCGAGGAGTGATGCTGCTTGAGGCGTGCCGCTTCCGAGAGCCGCGAAGGCAGCGAGGGCCCGCAACATTGCGTCGGTGGAGAACTCGCTCCGCACGGAGCGGGTCCAGGACAGTAGCTGGTTGAACTTGAAGTCGAACTGGAGGCGGGTCCCCCGCCCGTATGCGAGAGCAAGGCGGGAAGTTCTCGTTGAGGATGACCCGTCCGGGACGCGCAGCGTGTCATCAGGCAGCGGCATACCCAGTCGGCGGGCGCGCCACGAAAGGCTGTGCGAGCACCGTCTCAGTACATGCACAGAGAGCCCGTTTCGATCGACGATATCGGCGAGTTCCAGGATCCAGTCGATCTGGTTCTCAGTCTCATGGCGCGGCACGTGCCGGCTGATGGCCTTGATCGCATCGTCCGGGCTCAGCCCCACCAGGGTGTCGTCGAATGCCTGCCGCGCGTCCGGTTCATGGGTATTTGGCATGGTGCGAGGGTAGACGGTAACGCGCATGGGATGCGTCTGATCGGGAGCGAGGGTGGCCCGCATCCGACAGTCTGACGGCCGTGACCGATGACCGTTGCTCAGGCCTCTTCCGCGGGTGATCTCTCCTGGTCAGGGGCGTGTGTGGTGGGTGTAGCTCCTGCGCGCCTCAGCCGCCGGAGTGGTCCGGCAGGAGCTGAGCCGCGAGCGATCGTGCCGTCGCAATGAGTGGCGCCGTGTCCAGCCCAGCCCGGCCCAGCGACGCGTAGCGGAGGGAGTGGCCGTACGTCACCCGGATCCGCCGGAGGAGCTCGACGGAATCGCCGCGTGCATCTACGCCTGACCGGCACTGCCGTGGCCCGGCGGCTGGGGCGGGGACCACGCACCACTCGGACGGGGGGCGCCGGGTGGGCTGCACTTCGTTCACCCAGCGCACACATGGTTCGCCTCTGCTGGATTGTTCAGCGGAGGCGGACTTGGCGGGGCTCACACGAACGGTCTCCGGCAGACCTGGCACCCCCTGCCTGCCTCTGCCCGACCCGGCCAGCCTCCGACCTGCCAGCCCCGGTCCGTCAGCCTCCGACGTGGCGGCCGCCCCCCCCGGATGCCACGGCGGAGCCCTATGCCGACGCCGGCCGGTGGTGGTCCAGGTAGTTCTGCGTCGTCGTGAGGCTCGTCATGTCGGGCATGCGGTCGAGGTAGACCAGGCCGTCGAGGTGGTCGATCTCGTGCTGGAAGACGCGCGCCGCGTAGCCGCTGACCTCGCTGGTCAGGATCTGCCCGGTCTCGTCGGTGTACCGGACCGTGATGGTCTCGGACCGGGGTACCAGGCCCAGGTACCCGGGCACGCTGAAGCAGCCCTCCCAGTCGAGGACGGTCTCGGCGGAGCGTTCCAGGACGGTCGGGTTCAGGATCTGGATCAGGCCGGTCTCGGGCCGGTCGGGGAAGACGTCGGTCCGGCGGACCTCGACGATCGCCGCCCGCACCGAGACGCCGATCTGCGGGGCCGCAAGTCCGGCGCCGTTCAGCTCGCGCAGCCGGGTGGTCAGGGTCGCCAGCAGCTCCTGGGCCTGGTCGGCCTCGATCTCCGAGGTGGGGGCCTTCAGCCGTGGGTCGCCGATCGTGACGAGGTCGTCGTCGGCGACACCCTTGATCCAGTTGTCGTCGCTGCGGTGCTGGCTCACTCGATTCCTTCCGGGCCGGGCGTGGTTCCGCGCCACCGTACCCGCGGCATGGTTGCGTGGGGCGCATCCACGCTCGGCTCAGGGCGCATCACCAGGGGAGACACATGTCGGACGCACGCCGGGACCGGCTCGCCGGGCTCTTGGCGGAGGCCGCCGCCCGGTTCGGCGTGACGCTCGACGGCGAGCCGGTGCGCGGGTCCTACGACCGGACCCTCGCCGTCCGGACGTCGGGCCCGGCGTGGCTGCGGGTCACGGCGCAGCCGCCCGAGTGGGCCCAGGGCGAGATCTGGGACGGCATCGCCACCGCGACGGGCGCGCCGTTCGACGGCATCCCGATGCCCCGGCACCTGCGGTCGACGGAGTGGGCCGCGCGGTGGGACGACGTCGACGAGGTGGTCCGGGCCGACCTGATGACCTTCGTGGACGAGCCCGCCGTGGGCACCGGCCTCGTGCTCGACCATCCGGTCGACCTGCCCGATACCTGGTGGGCCGAGCTGCGGGCCGGGCTCGACACCCTGCGCCGGGTCACCGCGACCGAACGCCGGGTCCTGGAGCCCGACGCCGTCCGGTCCTCGATCCTCGCCCGGTTCGATGTGGAGATCGACCTCGGCCGCGTCGACTGGGAGGTCGCCCACGGCGACCTGCACTTCGGCAACCTCACCGCCCCGAACCTGACGATCCTCGACTGGGAGTACTGGGGTTGGGCGCCCGCGGGGTACGACGCCGCCGTCCTGGCCTGCTCCGCGGTCCTCCAGCCCGACGTCGCCGCCCGGGTCCGCGCCGAGTTTGCTGACGCGCTCGGTACCTACTCCGGGGCGGTCGCCCAGCTCGCGGCCGCCGACAAGTACCTGCGGCTGGTCGGCATCGGCGCGTACCCGGAGATCGCGGACCCGGTCCGGCGTCGGGCGGAGGCCGTCGTCCGGGACCAGCTCGGCTGACCGGCCGCGCGCGTGTTCGGCCTGGTCCGCGCGATGGGCGCCGTCAGGCGGCGGGCACCGTGCGGACGGCGTCGAGCCCCCGGGTGCGGTTGAGCTTCCCGGTGATCCGCGAGGTCACGGTGCGCGGAAGGAACCGCGGGAGCCAGGACCCGACCTGGTTCAGCCGTCGCCCCGGGTACGACACGCTCCTGCCCCGGGCGAAGTCGTCGAGGGTCCGGCGGGCCACGTCGTCGGCGGAGTCGAGGAGCCGCTGGTCGACGGTGTGGGTGGTGCCCGCGAAGAACGCGGTGGCCGTCCCGCCGGGGTGCGCTGCCATCACGCGGACGCCCGTACCGCGCAGCTCCTCCGCTACCGCCTCGGTGAACGACAGGACGAACGCCTTGGTCGCGGCGTAGGCGGCCTGGTAGGGCATCGGCTGGAAGGCCGCCGTCGAGGCGACGTTGATGATGCCGCCGCGGCCCCGGGCCGCCATCGGGGTGCCGAACCCGTGGGTCAGCGCCATGAGGGCGGTGACGTTGAGGTCCACCGCCGTCTGCTGGGGCTCCAGCGGGCGGTCCAGGAAGGGGCCCGCCGGGCCCATGCCCGCGTTGTTGACCAGCAGGTCGACCGGGACCGAGGCCGGGTCGAGGTCGCGCAGGAGGGCGGCGACCTGGTCGGGGTCCGTCAGGTCCGCCGCGCGGGTGGTCACCGCGACGTCGTGCGCGGCGCGGATCCGGGCGGCCAGCGCGTCGAGCTCAGGGGCCGAGCGCGCGACGAGCACGAGGTCCGAGCCGCGCCGGGCGAGCTCGGTGGCGTAGGCCGTGCCGAGCCCGCGGGAGGCGCCGGTCACGAGGGTGGTGGTGCCGCGGTAGCTGTACATGGTCCGCCTTCGTCCGTAGATGCTTCGAGTCTCGAAGTAGTTCGGACCCTAACACCTTCGAGTCTCGAACTAATACGGCTAGGATCGCCGGATGAGCCAGACCGATCTCGAAGCCGTCGTCCGGGCGAACCACGAGCTCTTCATGCTCACGGGCGACCGGGCGGCCGACGTCGTCGCGCGGCACCGGCTCACGCTCCAGACGGCGCAGGCGCTGTGGGTCATCGACCCGGAAGAGGCGCCGCCGTCGATGAAGGTGATGAGCGAGCGCCTGCACTGCAACGCGCCGAACCTGAGCTTCGTGACCAACCAGCTCGTCGAGCGGGGCCTGGTCGAGCGCGCCACGGACCCGCACGACCGCCGGTCGCGCGTCGTCGTCCTGACCGCGGAGGGCCGGCGCGTGCGCACCGAGATCATCGCCGGGACGCTGGACCGGACCCCGTTCGCCGGCCTGGACGCCGACGACCTGCGGGAGCTGGCCGGTCTGCTGGCAAAGGCGCTCGCGGCGCGGGACGACCAGGCCGCTCTGGACGGCGCCGCAGGCTAGCGTCCGCTCACCTCCGCGGGCCTGCGACCTCCAGCAGCAGGTCCACGAGCCGCTCGGCGGCGTCGGGCACCCCGTTCTTGCGGGCGGCGTCGGCCATGCGCTCGCGCCGTCCGGCGTCGTCCAGGAGCCCGGCCAGCGCCCCGCGGAGGTCCGAGAACGTGAGGTCGCCCTCCAGGGCGACGGCCGCGCCCAGGTCCTGCAGCCGGCGGGCGTTGTGCGCCTGCTCGTTCCCGGCGGACGACGCCAGCGGGATCAGCACCGCGGGCTTGCCCAGCGCCGTCAGCTCGGCGATGGTCCCGGCCCCGCTGCGGGAGATGACGACGTCGGCCAGGGCGAGGACGTCCGGCAGCTCCGCCCCGACGAACCCGAGCACGCGGTACCGGGCGGCCAGCTCCGCCGGGAGCGTGGCGGTGCGCTCGAACATCTCCTTCAGGTTGTTCGGCCCGCACTGGTGGATCACGTTCGCCCGCTGGAGCATCCAGGGCAGCGTCTCGGCGACCAGCTCGTTGATCTGCACCGACCCCTGCGCGCCGCCCGTGACGTACAGGACGGGCAGGTCGGGGTCGAACGAGTCGAGGCCCAGCGCGTCGACGGCCTTGAGCGGCTCGCCGGTCAGCACCTCGGCGCGCACCGGGTTGCCGGTCACGACCGCCCGCTCGCGCACGGCGTCGGGCAGGAGCTCCAGGGTGGACGGCGACGACACGGCGACGCGCGTCGCCCGCTTGGCCAGCAGGCGGTTGGCCAGCCCGAGCCGCACGGTCTGCTCGTGCACCACGAGCGGACGCCGGACCAGGCCCGCCGCGATGCCGACCGGGACGGCGACGTAGCCGCCGGTCGACAGGATGACGTCCGGCTTGAAGTCGGCGACGATCGATCGGGCCTGCGCGACGCCGAGCGGCACCCGCGCCATGTCCTTCATGTTGCTGGCCGACAGCATGCCCAGCGGGTTGGCCGACCGGCGCAGCTTGCCCGTCGCGACCGGCAGGAACCGGATGCCCTCGGACGCCGTGACCCGGGCCTCCAGCCCGTCGGCGGTGCCCGCCCACAGGACGCTGACGGCGGTGCCCGACTCGGCCAGCCGGGACTGCAGCGCGCGCAGTGTCGTGAGTGCCGGATACGTGTGGCCGCCGGTCCCGCCACCGGTGACGAGCAGTCGGAACTCGGACGGCTGTGAACTCACGAGACATCTCCCTGGACGGCAGCGGAAGGGGGCGTGATGTCCACTCTAGGGGGTCGACGGCGGTCGTCCGCTTCGCCAGTGAGGTACGGATAGTCGCAGTTCAGCGGGTCTTCTTCGAGGTCAGAGTTTCTCCTCCTTCAGCGGCCCGAAAGCGGAGAAACTCTGGCCTCGAAGAGGAGCGCGGGGAGCCCTCCGACGGCCCCCGGTGAGACGTAGATCACCGCGCCCCGAGGCTCAGCCGGCCTTGAGGAACTCGGGGCGGATGACCTCGCGCAGTGCGGCGGTGACGGTGGTCAGATCGATCGGGCCCGAGGCGGGCTGGGCGGCCTGGTCGAGCTGCTCGAGGATGGCCAGGCGGGCCATCGTCGACACGGGCAGGTCTCGGTCGGCGGCCATGGCGGCGAGTCGTCGGTACTGGTCATCGGTCAGCCGCACCGACAGCACCCGAGGCGCCGGGGCGTCACCGCGCCGTCGGCCGACGGCGTCCTCGGGCAGCGAGTCGTGCCGCTGGGTCTCGGACTCCTCCGCGACCTCGGTCAGCAGATCTTCGATGTTCGGGTTCTCACTCATCGGGTTCTTCCTCCTGCTCGTCCTGCTCCCGCCGAACCGGAGTGGGCTCAGCGAGTGAAGCCGCGCGCTCGTAGTGGCGCTGGTCGGCGTCGTTCGACTTCCACGCGTTGGCGCCCCAGAGCTTGTCACCTTCGCGCACCGTGATGACCGTGACGAGGATTCCGGCAGTCTCCGACCAGCCGATCGTCCTGTCCGACAGGCCCTTCTTCGCGGCCGGGTCCGGCGAGAAGATCACGGCCGCCGGGTCCGCGAACGCCTCGTCGGCCCATTCGGGCTCGATGTTCGTCTCCCCGGCAGACTCCTTACGCGTCGATCTGGTGCGGATGTAGTCCGCGCGGTGCTTCCAGTCGGGCGCTTCGGGCGGATGCCCTTCGGTGTTCACGTAGTTGAATCTACTACGTTACCAAATTCACCGCGCCCCCAGCCGTCGGCTGACCTCGCGCGCCGCACGGGTCGCCTGCTCCGCGAGGCCGGCCCGGGCGCCGTCGTCGTACGTCTCCGAGCGGAACGTGATCGCCAGTCCCGCGACTGGGCGGCCCGTGTGGTCGACGACGGCGGCGGCCACCGACGCGAAGCCCGTCGTCACCTCGCCGTCCTCCACCGCGAAGCCGCGCGCCCGGGCGAGGCGCAGCACGTCGCGCAGCTCGCGCAGCGTGCGCGGCCCGGCGCCGGTCAGGTCGGTGAACGACCCCGGCGTGGGGTACAGGGCGCGCACCTGCGCCGGCGGCAGCAGAGCGAGGACCGCCCGGCCGCTGGCGGTGAGGTGGCTCGGGAGGTGGACGTCGACGTCGGTCACCAGGGGCGGGCGCCCCGCCGCGCGCTGCTCCACCAGGTACAGCACCTCCCGGCCGTTGAGGACGGCGAGGTGCCCGTTCTCGCCCGCGGCCTCCACCAGGCGGGCGACGACGGGCGCCGCCAGCCGGGTGAGCGGCGCCTGCCGCGTGTAGGCGCTGCCCAGGCCCAGGGCCGCGACCCCTAGGCCGTACCGGCGCTCGTCGGGGAAGTGCCGCACGAAACCCTCGTCGCCCAGCACGGAGAGCAGGTGGTAGACGCTGGACCGGGGCACCCCGATGCCGTTCGCGATCGCACCCGCGGGCACCGGACCGGGCTGCGCCGCGAGGAACGAGAGCAGCCGCGCGGTGCTTCGCGCGGCGGGAACGGCGCTGCTGCCGGCCACTGTTTCCTCCCGGGGGAGTCGTCTTGTATCCCAGACTCTATCGATGCCTCCGCCCGCGCCATCCGGGCCGCCGCGGGGTTCGATGAGCGCATGAGCACCCTGCACGACGCGGCGACGACGCCCGCCACCGGCGTGGCCGACCGCGAGGAAACCCCGCACGACCTGCCCCGGCACGTCGTGCTCGACGGCACCCCGCTGACCGTCGAGCAGGTCGTCGCCGTCGCCCGCCACGGCGCGACCGTCGAGATCCACGAGAGCGCGCTGGCCCGCATGGCGCAGACCCGCGCCGTGATCGACGACCTCGCCCACGACGCCGCGCCGCACTACGGCGTCTCCACCGGCTTCGGCGCGCTCGCCCGCCGGCACATCCCCGCCGAGATGCGGGCGCAGCTCCAGGTCAGCCTCGTGCGTTCGCACGCGGCCGGCTCGGGGCCGCAGGTCGAGACCGAGGTGGTGCGGGCGCTCCAGCTCCTCCGCCTCGCGACCCTGGTCACCGGCCACACCGGCGCGCGTCCCGTCACCGCGCAGACCTACGCCGCCCTGCTCGACGCCGGGATCACTCCCGTGGTGCACGAGTACGGGTCCCTCGGCTGCTCCGGCGACCTCGCACCGCTCGCGCACGTCGCGCTCGCCGCCATGGGTGAGGGTCGTGTCCGGGTGGACGGCGAGGAGGTCGACGCCGCCCGGGCGCTCGCCGACGCCGGGATCGAGCCGCTCGTGCTCGCCGAGAAGGAGGGCCTGGCACTCATCAACGGCACCGACGGCATGCTCGGCATGCTCTGCCTCGCGATCCACGACCTGCGTCGCCTGCTCACCACGGCCGACGTCGCGGCGTCCCTGTCCGTCGAGGCGCTGCTCGGGTCGGACGCGCCCTTCGCCGAGGACCTGATCGGCCTGCGCCCGCACCCCGGGCAGGCGGCGTCGGCGTCGAACATGCGCCGCCTCCTGGCGGGGTCGCCGCTCATGGCGAGCCACCGCGAGCTGGACGACGCCGGAAACCCCGTGTGCACCCGCGTGCAGGACGCCTACTCCCTGCGCTGCGCGCCCCAGGTGCACGGCGCGGCCCGCGACACCCTGGACCACGCCGCCACGGTCGCGGGCCGGGAGCTTGCCTCCGCGATCGACAACCCCGTCGTCACGTCGGACGGGCGGCTCGAGTCGAACGGCAACTTCCACGGCGCGCCCGTGGCCTACGTGCTGGACTTCCTCGCCATCGCGGCCGCCGACCTGGCGAGCATGAGCGAGCGGCGCACCGACCGGTTCCTCGACGTCGCGCGCAACGAGGGGCTGCCCGCGTTCCTCGCGCACGACCCCGGCGTCGACTCCGGGCACATGATCGCCCAGTACACGGCCGCCGGGATCGTCTCGGAGCTGAAGCGCCTGGCTGCGCCCGCGAGCGTGGACTCCATCCCGAGCTCCGCCATGCAGGAGGACCACGTGTCGATGGGCTGGGCCGGCGCCCGCAAGCTGCGCCGCTCCGTGGACGGGCTCACCCGCGTGCTCGCGATCGAGGTGCTCACGGCCGCGCGCGCCCTGGACCTGCGGGAAGAAGCCCCGGCGGCGGGTACGGCAGCGGTGCACGACGCCGTCCGCGCCGTCGTGCCCGGCCCCGGACCGGACCGCTACCTCGCCCCGGAGATCGAGCACGTGGTGGGGCTCGTGGCCGGCGGCGAGGTCGTGGCGGCGGCCGCGGGCGCCGTCGGACACCTCCACTGAGCCGCACCTACACCCCAGCCGAGAGCCGAAGGAGACCCAAGTGAACCAGCCGTACGACCGGGGGACCCCCGTACCCGTCCGCGCCCCGCGCGGCACCGCCCTGACCGCCCGGAGCTGGCAGACCGAGGCGCCGCTGCGCATGCTGATGAACAACCTCGACCCCGAGGTGGCCGAGCGGCCCGACGACCTGGTGGTCTACGGCGGCACCGGCCGGGCGGCGCGCGACTGGCCGAGCTACCACGCGATCGTCCGCTCCCTGACTGACCTGCGCGAGGACGAGACCTTGATGGTCCAGTCCGGTCGCCCGGTGGGCGTGCTGCGCACGCACGAGTGGGCGCCGCGCGTGCTCATCGCCAACTCCAACCTCGTGGGCGACTGGGCGACGTGGCCCGAGCACCGCCGGCTGGAGCAGCTCGGCCTGACCATGTACGGGCAGATGACGGCCGGGTCCTGGATCTACATCGGCACCCAGGGGATCCTCCAGGGCACGTACGAGACGTTCGCGGCAGTCGCCGCCAAGCGGTTCTCCGGCACGCTGGCCGGGACGCTCACCCTCACCGGCGGCTGCGGCGGCATGGGCGGGGCCCAGCCCCTGGCCGTCACGCTCAACGGCGGCGTGTGCCTCGTGGTCGACGTCGACCCGGCCCGCCTGCACCGGCGCGTCGAGACGCGGTACCTCGACGTCGTCGCCTCCTCGCTGGACGAGGGGGTCGAGCTGGCGCTGGCCGCCAAACGCGAGCGTCGGGCGCTGTCGGTGGGCGTGGTCGGCAACTCCGCCGACGTCGTGCCGGAGCTGCTGCGCCGCGGCGTCGAGGTCGACGTCGTCACGGACCAGACCTCGGCGCACGACCCGCTCTCCTACCTGCCGTCGGGGGTGGAGCTGGCGGACTGGGCCGACCTCGCGGAGAAGGACCCCGACGGGTTCACCGAGCGGGCGCGCGAGTCGATGGCGCGGCACGTCGAGGGCATGGTCGGCTTCCAGGACGCGGGCGCCGAGGTGTTCGACTACGGCAACTCGATCCGCGACGAGGCGCGCCAGGGCGGCTACGGCCGGGCGTTCGACTTCCCGGGCTTCGTGCCGGCCTACATCCGGCCGCTCTTCGCGGAGGGCAAGGGGCCGTTCCGCTGGGCGGCGCTGTCCGGGGACGAGCGGGACATCGCGGTGACCGACCAGGCCGTCCTCGACCTGTTCCCCGACGACGACCACCTGGGCCGCTGGATCCGCGCCGCCCAGGAGCGGGTCGCGTTCCAGGGGCTGCCCGCGCGCATCTGCTGGCTCGGGCACGGGGAACGCGACGTCGCGGGGCTGCGGTTCAACGAGCTCGTGGCGTCGGGGGAGATCTCCGCGCCCCTCGCGATCGGGCGCGACCACCTGGACTCCGGCTCCGTGGCCTCGCCGTACCGGGAGACGGAGTCGATGGCCGACGGCTCGGACGCGATCGCGGACTGGCCGCTGCTGAACGCCCTGGTCAACACGGCGTCGGGCGCCACGTGGGTGTCGCTCCACCACGGCGGCGGCGTCGGCATGGGGCGCTCGATCCACGCCGGGCAGGTGTCCGTCGCGGACGGGACGGCGCTCGCCGCCGAGAAGCTCGCGCGCGTCCTCGCGAACGACCCTGCGACGGGTGTGCTGCGGCACGTCGACGCCGGGTACGACGACGCCGTCGCGGCCGCCGAGCGCGGCGGGCTGCGCGTGCCGATGCGGGAGGGGGCGTGACGGGTTCCGGTCGGGTGTCGGACGGCGGGGTGTTCGACGGCGGGGGCGTCGTTTCCGACGGAGCGGCGTCGGACGGAGCGGCCGCCGACCGCGGGGCGGCCGGCGGCGGGATGTCCGGCGGCGGGCGCAGAGAGCCCGACAGCGCGGCGCCGGGTGCGGGCTCGAGCAGGGTGGGCTCGGCCGGTGGGACCGGCGTCGGCGGGCTGCTCGCGGCGATCGCCGACGTCGGGCGGGCGCCGTCCGGCGGATACGAGCGGTTCGCCTGGACCGGGCACGACCTCGCCCTGCGCGAGTGGTTCGCCGCCGAGGCCGCGGCGCGCGGTCTGGACGTGACTCTGGACCGGGCCGGGAACCAGTGGGCGTGGTGGGGCGACCCGGACGCCGACGGTCCCGGCGTCGTGACGGGTAGCCACCTCGACTCGGTGCCGGGCGGCGGCGCGTTCGACGGCCCGCTCGGTGTGGCGAGCGCGTTCGCGGCGCTCGACGCGCTGCGGGCTTCCGGTGTGACGCCGGTCAGGCCGCTCGGGATCGTGAACTTCTCCGACGAGGAGGGTGCCCGGTTCGGGCTGGCATGTCTCGGCTCGCGGGCCGTGACCGGGACGGTCTCGGCGGACCGGCTGCTGGCGCTGCGCGACCGGGCGGGGGACAGCCTTGCGGACGTGCTGGGGCGGGTCGGCGGTTCGGGCACGGCCGGGGGGTCCGGCGGGTTCGGTGCGACCGGCGGGGCCCGCGGGGTAAGCGGGTCCGGCGGGGTCGGCGGAGCTGGCAGAGTCGACGGAGTCGGCGGGGCTGGGCCGAACGGCGGGGCTGGACGGACCGGCGGGCTCGGCGGGCTAGGCGGCGTGCGGCTCGAGCACTACGGGCGCGACGACGAGGCCTTGGCGCGCATCGGCGTCTTCGTCGAGCTGCACGTGGAACAGGGTCGGTACCTCGCCGACCTGCCCGACGACGAGGCGGCGCCGGTCGCCGTCGGCGCAGCGATCTGGCCGCACGGCCGCTGGCGCGTCGACCTCGCGGGCGAGGCCAACCACGCCGGCACCACACCGCTGGCGCACCGGCACGACCCGATGCTCGACCTCGCCCGGCTCATCACCGACGTCCGCGCCGCCGCCGAGCACGCCGGGGCGCTCGCGACGCTGGCCAAGGTCGAGGTCGAACCGAACGGCGTCAACGCGATCCCGTCCCGGGTGCGCGCCTGGATCGATGCCCGCGCGCAAACGGAACAGGCCGTCCGTTCGGTGATCGGCGCGCCCGCACCGCCGTCCGACCCCTCGAACGTAGAGGACATCGCCGCAAGAGCGCTCATGAAGCGACCAACCCTACGTTCGACGATTGCCGATCAAGCGATCGGCGATTCGTCGACCAGCGATCCGTCGAACAGCAGGCCGTCGAACGTAGACGTAGTCGCCGCATCAGGGCTTACAGAGCGACCAGGCCTACGTTCGGCCGTCGACGGTGGAGCCGCGATCGGTGAGGGGGTTCGGAGCCGTACTGGCGGGCGGGGGCTCGCCGGGTGGCGGCCCGTCGAGGAGTCCTGGACGCCGGCCACAGTGTTCGACCCGGCGCTCGCGGCGCGGCTCGCCGACGTCGTCGGGCGGCCGGGCTCCGCCCTCCCCGCACCGGTGATCGGCACGGGCGCCGGGCACGACGCCGGCATCCTCGCGGCGGCCGGCGTGCCGACCGCGATGCTGTTCGTGCGTAACCCGACGGGGGTGTCGCACTCACCAGCCGAGTACGCGGAACTGGCCGACTGCGACTCCGGAGTCGAGGCCCTGACCGCCGTCCTCACGGACCTGCTGACGACCCCGGCCTTTCCGCCGTCCGGACCGGACCGCGCTGCCCGGCCGGCGGGGCGCGCGCCGTCGGCTCCGGCGGACCCGAGGTGATCCCCTTTGAGGCCCGGCTTTCTCCGCTTTGCGGCGCGTCAAAGCGGAGAAACCCGGGCCTCAAAGGGGACTGCCGAACAGAGAGATCGTGGAACGCGGAAGGAGAGTCGTGACGAGCTTCTGGTGCGAACGGGCCTGGCTGCCGTGGCCGAGTGAGGCGCTCAGTGAGGCGCCCGCCGGCGCCCCCGGCCGGGTCGTCGAGCGCGGCCACGTCGTCGCGTCCGTCCGGGTCGAGACCGCCGCCGGCCGGATCACCGCCGTCGAGCCCGGCGCCCCGGCGTCGGACGGCGACGTGCGCCTGCGCGGCGTCGCGCTCCCCGGCCTCGCCGACGCGCACTCGCACGCGTTCCACCGCGCGCTGCGCGGCCGCACCCACGCCGACGGCGGGTCGTTCTGGACGTGGCGCCAGGGCATGTACGCCCTGGCCAGGGTCCTGACGCCCGCCCGGTACGAACGACTGGCCCGCGCGCTCTTCGCGGAGCTGGCGCTCGGCGGGACCACCGCCGTCGGCGAGTTCCACTACGTGCACCACCGCGCAGACGGGACGCCGTACCCCGCCGCCGAGGGCGGTCCGAACGCCATGGCCGAGGCCCTGCGGTCCGCCGCCCGCGACGCCGGCGTGCACCTCACGCTGCTCGACACCTGCTACCTGCACGGCGGCCTCGGCCCCGCGGGGCACGAACCGCTCGCGCCGGAACAGGCCCGGTTCGGCGACGGCACCGTCGAGCAGTGGGCCCGGCGCGTCGACGCGCTGCGCGCGGCCTGGGCCGACGACGACCGGGTGCTGGTCGGCGCCGCCGCCCACTCGGTGCGCGCTGTCGCGCCGACCGAGCTCGCAGCCGTGGCCCGCTGGGCGCGGGACGCCGGCGCGCCCCTGCACGTGCACCTGTCCGAGCAGCCGGGGGAGAACGAGGCGGCGCTCGCGACCTTCGGCGGCACGCCGACGCGGCTCCTGCACGACGCCGGGGCGCTCGGCCCCGGCACCACGGTGGTGCACGCGGTGCACCTGACCGACGACGACGTCGCGCTGCTGGGCACCTCGGGCACGGGCGTCTGCCTCTGCCCGACGACGGAGCGCGACCTCGCCGACGGCATCGCCCCCGGGCTCCGGCTGCTGCGCGCGGGCAGCCCGCTGTCGGTCGGCACGGACCAGCACGTCGGCGCCGACGTGCTCGCGGAGGCGCGCGGCGTCGAGGAGCACGAGCGCCTTGCGACCGGCAGGCGCGGCGCGTTCGACCCGGCGGCCCTGATCGGATTGGCGACGTCGGCCGGGCACGCGGCGCTCGGCCGGCCCGACGCAGGCCGCATCGCCGTGGGCGTGCCCGCCGACCTCGTCGCGGTGCGTCTCGACACGCCGCGCACCGCCGGGGCCGGCCCCGCGCAGGTCGCGCTGGTCGCGGGCGCGGCGGACGTGTCGGACGTCGTGGCCGGCGGCGAGCACGTGGTGCGCGACGGCGTGCACCGGGCCGGCGACGTGGCGCGCATGCTCGCCGAGGCGATCGACGAGATCTGGGCCGCGGCGGAGCGGGACATCGCGCGGGACCTCACTGACGACATCACCAGGGGGAGCGACGCATGAGCGTGCTGCTGACGAACATCGGCGAGCTGGTCACCAACGACCCGGCACACGGCGGGTCGGGGCCGGCCGGGGGCGGCACCATGCCGGGCGGCCGGGGAACCGTGGCCGACGGGATCGGCGTCGTGCCGGACGCCGCCGTCATCATCGAGGACGGGCGCATCGCCTGGACGGGCCCGGCGGCGTCGGCCCCGGCGGCGGACGACGTCGTCGACCTCGAAGGACGCTGCGTGCTCCCGGGGTTCGTCGACTCCCACTCGCACGCCGTCTTCGCGGGCGACCGCGCCGCCGAGTTCGCCGCGCGCATGACCGGCGAGCCCTACACCGGCGGCGGCATCGCGACCACGGTCGCCGCGACCCGCGCCGCGAGCGAGGACGCGCTCCGGGCGCGCGGCGGGGCGCTCGTGCGCGAGATGCTCGCGCAGGGCACCACGACCGTCGAGATCAAGAGCGGCTACGGCCAGGACGTCGCCACCGAGGCCCGCACCCTGCGGATCGCCCGCGAGCTCACGCCCGAGACGACGTACCTCGGCGCCCACACCGTCCCTGCCGAGTACGCCGCCGACCGCGCCGGCTACGTCGACCTCGTGACCGGCCCGATGCTCGCCGCCTGCGCGCCCCACGCCCGCTGGGTCGACGTGTTCTGCGAGCCCGCCGCGCCCACGGCGTTCGACGAGGACGAGGCGCGCGCCGTCCTGCACGCCGGGCTGCGCGCGGGACTCGGCGCGCGGGTGCACGGCAACCAGCTCTCGGCCGGCCCGGGCGTGCGGCTCGCCGTCGAGGTCGGGGCGGCGAGCGTGGACCACTGCACCCACCTGACCGACGCCGACGTCGCCGCGCTGGCGGACTCGTGGAGCGGCCTCGCCTCCGGCAGCTTCGGTCCCGGAGGGGCGCCCTCTGCCGACGTCGGGCCCGGAAGTGGGCGATCTGCCGAGCCCGGGTACGTGCAGTTTGCCGACGTCGGGCCTGGAAGTGGGCGGCCTGCCGAGCCCGGGTACGTGCAGTTTGCCGACGTCGGGCCCGGAAGTGAGCGTTCTGCCGACGTCCGGCCGGGCGCCGGGCACGGCACCGTCGCGACCCTGCTGCCCGCGATCGAGTTCTCCACACGGTCGCCGTATCCCGACGCCCGCCGGCTACTGGCCGCGGGCGTCCCCGTCGCGCTAGCCACGGACTGCAACCCCGGCTCGGGCTACTCGTCGTCCATGCCGTTCGTTGTGGCGCTCGCGGTGCGCGAGATGCGCATGAGCCCGGCAGAGGCGCTCTGGTCGGCGACGGCGGGCGGGGCGCTCGCGCTCCGCCGGGACGACGTCGGACACCTGGGCGTCGGCGCCCGCGCCGACCTGACCGTGCTCGACGCCCCGAGCCACACCTACCTCGCGTACCGCCCGGGCGTCCCGCTGGTCCAGCAGGTCTGGCAGCACGGCACCCGCGCCGTCTGACAAGGCCGCGCCGTCTGACGTAGCCCGCGTCGTCTGATGGAGCCCGCGCCGTCTGTCACGCCCCCGTCGTCTGACGTAGCCCGCGCCGTCTGACGTAGCCCGTGTCATCTGACGAAGCCTGCGTCGTCTGTCACGCCCCCGACGTCTGACGAAGCCGGCGCCGTCTGACGTGGCCCGCGCCGTCTGACGTAGCCTGCGTCGTCTGACGAAGCCGGAGGCCCGGGCCAGCCCGGCCGACCTGCCCGCTTTGCCCGACTCGCCCGCGGGGTACTCCCCTTTGAGGCCCGGGTTTCTCCGCTTTGGCTGGTCCGAAAGCGAAGAAACCTGGGCCTCAAAGGAGATGTCCGCGCCAGGGGGTGTCGGCGTCAGCCCCGAACGAGCCCACAGCCGAACGTAGGGTTGGTCGCTTCAAGAGGGCCCACGGAGCGACCAACCCTACGTTCAGTTGCGCCGGCCCGGCCGGCCGCCGGCCCGGCCGGCCGCCGGCCCGGCCGGCCTGGCCTACTGTTCCGTGATGCCCAGCGCCGGGCCTGACACGAAGCTTGCCCGCGCCCCCGCCGCGCCGTGGAGCTCCAGCAGCACCAGCTCGTTGCCGGTGTCGCGCACCAGCGGGCCCGGCACGTACAGCGTGTGCGTGGGGCCGAGGCTCCAGTACCGGCCCAGCAGCTCGCCGTTGACCCAGGCCAGGCCCTTGGACCAGCCGTCGAGCCGCAGGAAGTGGTCGGCCCCGCCGACCGAGTCGAACTCCGCCCGGTACAGCCCGGCCCCGACCGGACGCGGCGCGCCAACGCCGACGCCGACACCCCCGACCGGCAGCGCCCGCCCCGGCGCGTCGAGTGCCGCGCGCAGCAGCTCCGGCGCGTCCTCGACGCGCAGCGCGCCGGCCTCCCAGTCGTCGATCGTGCGCACCGCGGTGCGCACCGGCCCGATCAGGCCCTTGGGCTCGCCGATCCGCGGCCCGTAGTTGACCCGGCCCTGGTCCTCCACCAGCAGCGTGAGGTCGCCCGCGCGGGCGGGCAGCGCGACGGCGAAGCCGTGGGACGCGCGGTCGAGCACGCCGATCTGCTCGTCGTCGAACAGCACGACGGCGCGGTCGCGCACCTCGGCGACGGTCAGGACGGCGTCGTCGGGCCGGATGCGGGTGCGGTACACGGAGAAGCCCGACCACTGCCGCAGGTCGTCGGTCGTGGGCGTCGAGGTGAACGCGCGCAGGTCCTCGCGCAGCAGGCTCGGCAGCGCGTGGGCCAGCGGCACCACGTGGGCGGACAGGTCGACGTCGAGCACCGGCGCACCCGGCGCGCCGGGTGCATCAGCAGAGCCACCGACAGCACCCCCGCCACCAGAACCGGCATCCCCGCCAAAGTCAGCAGCCCCGACCTCCGGCACCGGCACGTGCCGCGCGATGACCTCGCGCATCGCGTGGTACTTGGCCGTGGGCGTGCCGTCCTCGGCGAGCGGCGCGTCGTAGTCGTACGACGTCGTGATGGGCCGGTAGATGCCCTTGTCGTTCGCGCCGCTGGTCAGCCCGAAGTTGGTGCCGCCGTGGAACATGTACAGGTTCACGGACCCGCCCGCCGCGAGCAGGTCGTCCAGGTCGGCGGCGTTCGCCTCGGCCGGGGCGATGTGGTGCTCCAGGCCCCACGAGTCGAACCAGCCGTTCCAGAACTCCATGCACATCAGCGGGCCCGTGGGCTGGTGCCGCCGCAGGATCTCCAGCCGCTCCGTGCTGCGCGAGCCGAACGTCGCGGTCTTGTGCAGCTCCGGCAGGCCGCCGCGGGCGAGCATCTCGTCGTCCGCCTGGTCGCACGTGAACAGCGGCACGTCGATGCCCTGCTCGCGCGTCAGGTCCACGAGCGCGCGCAGGTACTTCTGGCGCTCCGGCAGCGGGTCGTTCCCGTAGGCCCCGTACTCGTTCTCCACCTGCACCATGAGCACCGGTCCGCCGCGCGTCACCTGGCGCTCGGCCACCAGCGGCAGCAGGTTCGCGAAGTACGTGCCGATCGCCGCGAGGAACCGCGGCTCGTGCCGGCGCACGCCCACGGTCCGGTCGGCGAACAGCCAGCCGGGCAGCCCGCCGCCGTCCCACTCCGCGCAGATGTAGGGCCCCGGCCGCACGATGGCGTACAGGCCCTCGGCGGCCACCAGGTCGAGGAACCGGCCGAGGTCACGCCGTCCCGTCAGGTCGAACGACTCCGGGTCGGGCGCGTGGAAGTTCCACGGCACGTACGTCTCGATGGTGTTCAGGCCCATGAGCCGGGCCTTGCGGATCCGGTCGGCCCACTGGTCGGGGTGCACGCGGAAGTAGTGCAGCGCGCCGCTGACGACCTGCATCCGCTCGCCGTCGAGCAGAAAGTCCTCGGGTCCGATCTCGAACGTGGCCATGTGTGGTTCCTCAGGGGGGTGCGGTCGTGCGGCAGAGGCACGAGGCGTGGGGGTAAGGAGGTGGGGACACGGGACGACGGCGGGGGAAGGCCCCCGCCGTCGTCCCGGTCAGCTCAGCCGCGGCTCACTCGGAGACGGTGAAGCCCTGCTCGTTGCCGTACTTGACGATCGACTCCTGCCAGGCGGCCAGGCCGTCGGTCAGCGGGGTCGAGCCGGTGTAGGCCTGGCCCACCGTGTCGGGGAAGATGCTGTTGGCGTAGACCTGGTAGGGCAGGTACTGCCAGCCGGGGACGACGCCGGTGGCGGACGCCGAGAGCACCTCGTTGATCTTCTGCCCGCCGAAGTACTCGGACTCCTCGGCGAGGAACTTCTCGTCGGTGAGGTCGGCGAGCGTCGCCGGGAAGTTGCCGCCCTCCAGGCGGGTGGCCACGCCGTCACCGGCGTTCGCGTACTGGAGGAAGCCGTAGGCCAGCGCCTTCTTGTCGCTCGCCTCGGTGATCGACAGCGCGGAGCCGCCGTTCTCGGCCGTCGCGGTCTCGCCGGCCGTCCACTGCGGCATGGGCGCGACGCGCCAGTCGCCGGACGCCGGGGCGGCGCCGGACTCCAGGTTCGCGGGCATCCAGGCGCCCGTCACCAGGGCTGCGATCTCGCCGCTGCCCAGGCCCTGGAACCACTCGTCGGACCAGGCCGGCACATCGGCGACGAGGTCGTCGTCGAGCAGCTGCTGCCAGGTCTCGGCGAACTTCGTCGAGCCCTCGTCGCCGAGGTCCACGGTCACGTCGGTGCCGTCCACCGCGAACGGGTGGCCGCCGGCCTGCCAGATCATCGACGTCGCGAAGCCGGCGTCGCCGTTGTCCGCGGTGATGTACGTGTTCGGGTCGGACTCGTGGATCTTCTTGGCGGCGTCGACGAACTCGTCCCAGGTGGCCGGCACCTCGACGCCGGCCTTCTCGAACGTCTTCGCGTTGTAGAACAGCGCCATCGGGCCGGAGTCCATCGGCAGGCCGTACACGGCGTCACCGCTGGTCACGGCGCCCCACGGGCCGGGGGAGTAGGTGCCGTCGAGGTCGCTCGCGCCGTACGGCGCGAGGTCGGCCAGCGACTCGCCGATGGAGAACTGCGGCAGGGCGTAGTACTCCATCTGCGCGACGTCGGGCACACCCGAGCCGGCGCTGATCGCGTTCTGCAGGGCCACGTAGTGGTCGTTGCCGGTACCGACGTTCGCCAGCTCGACGTTCACGTTCGGGTACTCGGCCTCGAAGTCCTTGACGACCTGGTCCAGCGTGGGCTCCCAGGCCCAGACCAGCAGGTCGCCGCCCTCCTCGAGGGCCGCGGAGACGTCCTCGGGGGAGACGGTCTCCGCGGCGTCGCCGCCGTCGGACCCCGAACCGCACGCGGTCAGGGTGAGCGCCAGGGTGCTCGCCGCGGCGAGCACGCCCAGGGCGCGGTGGTGGCGGATGGTCATGGTGGTTCCTCTCACTTCATCGTCAGTCGGATCTGTCCGGGGGAAGGTTCTGGGGAGCCGGGCGGCGCGAGCCGCCCGGCTCGGGTCACTCCTTGACGCTGCCGGCGGCCAGACCCGACTGCCAGTAGCGCTGCAGGAGCAGGAAGGCCACGATCAGCGGCAGGATCGTCAGGAGCGAGCCGGCGATGACGAGGTTGAAGATGGCCTCGCCGCCCGCCGTCGTCGCCTGCGCGTTCCACGCGTTCAGGCCCAGGGTCAGCGGGTACCAGTCCGGGTCGCGCAGCATGATCAGCGGCAGGAAGTAGTTGTTCCACGTCGCCACCACGGTGAACAGCAGCACCGTGACGATGCCCGGCGCCATCATCGGCAGGCACACCTGGAAGAAGGTGCGGGCCTCGCTGGCGCCGTCGATCCGGGCGGCCTCCATGATCTCGTCGGGCACGGCGTCGGCCGCGAAGGTCCACATGAGGTAGAGCCCGAACGGCGAGATGAGCGACGGGATGATCACGGACCAGGGCGTGTTGGTCAGGCCGAGGTTGGCGAACATGAGGAACGTGGGCACCGCGAGGGCGGTGCCGGGCACGGCCACGGCGCCGATGACGACGGCGAACACGGCGCGCTTGCCGGGGAAGTTGAACTTGGCCAGGCCGTAGCCGCCGAGCAGGGCCAGCAGCGTGGCACCGCCCGCGCCGACCACCACGTAGAGCAGCGTGTTCAGGAACCAGCGCCCGAAGACGCCGCCGTCGTAGGTCAGGACGCCCTTGATGTTGTCCCACAGGGCGAAGTCGCCGCTGAACCACAGGCCGAACGAGCTGAACAGGTCGGGCTGCGTCTTGGTCGCGTTGATGAGCAGCCACACCAGCGGGATCAGCGCGTACAGGCCGATCAGGGCGGTCAGCACCGTCAGCAGGATGCTGCGCGTGGGCCGGGCGTGCGACGTGCGGCGGTTGTTGCGCAGGCGCGGAGGGGACTTGCGGGGGCGCACGGTGGGCGCGGACATCAGGACGTTCGTCATGGCTCAGGCCTCCTTGCGCATGCCGCGCAGCTGCACCACGTAGGCCACGAGCATCGTGAGCACGCCCATGATGATCGCCACCGTGGCCGAGTAGTTGTACTGCTGGCCGGAGAAGGACAGCGAGTAGGCGTACAGGTTCGGGGTGTAGTGCGTCGAGATGTAGTTGGGCGACAGCGGCTGCAGGATGCTCGGCTCGTTGAAGAGCTGGAACGAGCCGATGATCGAGAAGATCGTCGCGACCACGAGGGCGCCGCGGATCGCGGGCAGCTTGATCGCCGAGATCACCCGCCACGGGCCGGCGCCGTCGATCTCCGCTGCCTCGTACAGGGAGGCGGGGACCACGCGCAGCGCCGAGTAGAAGATCAGCATGTTGTAGCCGACGAACTCCCAGGTCACGATGTTGCCGATCGCCGGCAGCACCAGCGCGGAGGCCAGCGGGTCGGGGATGCTCGTGCCGAGCAGGTCGTTGAGGTTGCCGACCAGGCCGAACCGCTCGCCGTACATGAAGCCCCACATCAGGGCGGCGACGACGCCGGGCACCGCGTACGGCAGGAAGATCGTCAGGCGGAAGAAGTCGCGCCCGTACAGGCGGCCGCTGTCGATCGCGAGGGCGACCAGCAGCGAGATGCCGAGCATCACCGGCACCTGGACCAGCAGGAACAGGGTCACGCGCCCCGCGCCGTCCCAGAACTGGGGGTCGCTGAGCACCCGGGCGTAGTTGTCGAATCCTACGAAGGACGTGCCGCCCACGAGCTGCGTCTGGAACAGGCTCAACCAGAGCGAGTAGACGATCGGCGCGAGGAAGACCAGGGCGAACACGGCCATGAAGGGTCCGACGAACCCCCAGCCGGTCCAGCGGGAGCGGCGTCGTGCCCGCCCCAGGGTCTTGGGCACGGCCGGCGGCGATGCGAGCGTGGTCAAGGGAAGTCGCTCCTTCACGAGTGGGGTCAGCATGTCGTCGTGTTGACGTAAACATGGTGACGCGGACTAGGGTGCTCGTGAGTTGCCGGAGGTGTCAAGCGCACACCGGTGCGAGGCACATCACGAGGAGGTGGATGCCGTGGAGGGCAGAGGTCCGTCCCTGGGCGATGTCGCGGTGCTGGCGGGAGTGTCGACCCAGACCGTGTCCCGGGTGTCGATGGGGCTCGACAACGTGCGTCCCGCGACGCGGGACAAGGTGCTCGCCGCGATGGCGCAGCTCGGCTACGCCCCCAACACCGCGGCCCGGGCGCTGCGGTACGGGAGCTTCCGGACCATCGGCATGATCGCGCACGGGCTCGCCCGGACCGGCGAGTCGCGCACCATCGAGGCGGTGGTCGAGGCGGCGCGCACCGAGGGCTACACGGTCACGCTGATCGACGTCGAGAACCCGTCGTCCGACGTGGTCTCCGCCGCCGCGACCCGGCTCTCCCACCAGGCCATCGACGGTCTGGTGATCGTCCGGGCCGAGACCGTCACGCCCGACCGGCTGGCGCTGCCGTCCCGGCTGCCCGTGGTGGTGTCGGACTCGCGGTTCGTGGGCCACCACCCCGCCGTCGGCGCGGACCAGGTCGACGGCGCCCGGCAGGCCACCGCGCACCTCCTGGACCTGGGGCACCGCACGGTGCACCACGTGCGGGGGCCGGCCGGGTCCGCGCCCGCCCAGCTCCGCGAGGAGTCCTGGCGCGCCACGCTCGTCGCGGCCGGCCGTCCCGTCCCCGCGGTGGTCCCGGGGGACTGGACGGCGGGTTCGGGGTACGACGCCGGACGGCGCCTCGCCGCGGACCCCGAGGTCACCGCGGTGTTCTGCGCCAACGACGAGATGGCCGCGGGTGTGCTCCGCGCGCTGCACGAGGCCGGCCGCGCGGTGCCCGGCGACGTGTCCGTGGTGGGGTTCGACGGCATCCTGCTCGCCGAGTACCTCTGGCCGCCGCTGACGACGGTGGTGCAGGACTTCGGCGAGATCGGCCGGCGCCTGGTGGCCCGGCTGCTGCGCGAGGTCCGGGCCGGCGCGGGGGGTCCCGGCGCCGACGCCGCTGACGGCGCCGCTGATGACGCCGCCGACGACGACGAGGGCTCCGACCTGCACGAGGTGGTCCCGGTGGAGCTCAAGGTCCGCGGGAGCACGGCGCCGCCGCGCGCCTGAGCGGGGCCGTCGGGTGAACGTGGGGGTGACGCTCGGCACGTCCGCCGTCGTCCGGGCCGCCGCGGGGCGGGCGGTCGGGACCGGCCCCGGCGCGCCGGCGTCGTCGGGCCGCGTGCGCCTGGCCTGGGACGCTGTCCCAGGCGGACGGTATACGGTCACCTCTGGGTCGGTGTGACCGTTCCGGGATCGTTACCCGGGGCCCTTGCCGGACACGTCTCCGGCACCGAACATTCACCCCGAAACCCGTAGGATCGGCTCGATGGCGCAATCAGACGGCAGGGGTGTTACCCGAGTGGAGTCACAAACGACAGGGGCTCTGCTCGACCCGTCGACCCGTCCGACCTGGCGCAGCTCCGTCGTCGCCGCCGTCATCGCCGTGCTGGTCTTCGCGCTCTGCATCTGGCAGGTCGTCGTCCGCGGACCGTTCATCGCCTGGGACTGGCAGTTCCACTACTACGTGGACTCCCACCACCCCGTGGGCTGGGAGAAGATGTTTCTCGACATCGTCGCGAGCATCACGGGCGAGCGCATGTTCACCATCCCGATGGTGGGCGGCACCGCCCTGTACGTCGCACGCAAGCAGGGCGGTCCGGGCTCGCTCTGGGAGATCTGCACGCGCCGCCCGGTGCTCGCCGTGCTGGCGGGCCTCGCGACCATCGCGCTGATCGGCTACGGCACCAAGTTCGGCCTGGGACGCACCGGCCCGCACCACAACATGGACGTGCTGCACGCGGGCGGCCAGGCGTTCCCGTCGGGGCACGCGGCGAACACGTTCTTCACCGGCTTCTTCATCCTGTGCCTGCTGTTCACCCAGAACGGCCTGTACCCGAGCGTGTCCCGGCTGCGCAAGATGATCCCCGTGGTGGCCGTGATCGTGATGATCGCGGGCGCCCTCATGTCCTGGCTGGACTACCACTGGCTGAGCGACATCCCGGGCGGCTGGCTGCTCGGGTTCATCGCCTGCATGGTGGCGCTCTCCGTGCTGCGCGCCCCGCGCCGGGAACGAGAACCCGCGCCCGCGCCGCCGGGTACGCCTCCGGCCTAGCGCCGCGCCTGCGCGGCCGGGCGGCTCAGCGCCGCTTCAGCGCGTCCTCGACGATCTCCCCGACGACGCCGCGCACCGCGGCGCGGTCCGCCGGCACCAGCCCGATCCGGGTCCGGCGGTCCAGCACGTCGTCCGCGTCGAGCGCGCCCTCGTGGGTGACCGCCCACTCGATCTCGGCGCGCGTGACGTCCAGGTGCCCGGCGCCCGCGATGCCCTGCCCGACGGCGTCCGCCGCGCCCGGCAGCGTGGCGGCGGCCAGCACGTCGGGGGCCTCGGCGCCGTACCGGGCGACGAGGGCGGGGGCGAGGGGCGGGGCCCCGGCCGTCACGGCCTGCACGCCCGCCGGAGCCCCGACCGGCAGCGCCCGCGGCGGGGCCCCGACCAGCGGCAGGTCGGCCGTCCAGCACGGCCCGGCGGTGAGCCCGGCGTGCTTGACCGCCAGGTCGACGGCGTCCTCCGCCATGGTCCGGTAGGTCGTCAGCTTGCCGCCCAGCACGTTCACCGCACCGGTCGACGGCGACACCTCGACCAGGTGCCTGCGGGAGATGTCCGCGGAACCGGGCAGCCCCGCGCCGTCGCCCGGCCCGGCCCGGTCCACCAGGGGACGCAGTCCCGCGAAGGCGCCCACGACGTCGTCGGGCAGCAGGGGGCGCTCCAGCACGCGCGAGACCGTGGCCAGCAGGAAGTCGATCTCGGGCCGCGTGGGTTCGGGGACGTCAGGGACGGGGCCGGGCGCCTCCTCGTCCGTGATGCCGATGATCACGCGCTCGAGCTGGGCCGGCAGCGCGAACACGAACCGGGAGGTGGATCCGGGCACCGGCACCATGAGCGCGCCCGCGGGGTCGCCCAGCCGCGCGGCGGGCACCACGACGTGCGTGCCGCGGCTCGGGCGCAGGCGCACCGACGGGTCCACGGTCCCGGCCCACACGCCTGTCGCGTTCACGACGACGCGGGCGTGCGCCGTCAGAGTGGCGCCGGTGAGGGTGTCCTGGAGCGTGGCGCCTTCGGCACGCAGGTCGGTGGCCCGGACGCGCGTCAGGATCTTCGCCCCGCGCCCCGCCGCGGTGCGCGCCAGCGCGACGACCAGCCGCGCGTCGTCGACGAGCTGGCCGTCGTGCGCCACCCACGCCCCGTGCAGGTGCTCGCGGGCGACCGCCGGCACGAGCCGGGCGGCCTCGCCCGGCCGGGCCAGGCGCGGCGCGGGCAGCACGTCGGACGACGTCCCGGCGTCGCGCCGCAGCAGGTCGCCCAGCCCGAACCCGATGCCCGCCGTGATGCCCTGCCGCGGCCCCACGCCCTGGGTGAGCGGCAGCACCTGCGGCAGCGCCCGGACCAGGTGCGGAGCGGTGCGCGTCATCAGCACGTGCCGCTCGCGCGCGCTCTCGCGGGCCACGCCGACGTCGCCCGTGGCCAGGTACCGCAGGCCGCCGTGCGCCAGCTTCGAGCTCCACCGGGAGGTGCCCCACGCCAGGTCGTGCGCCTCGACGAGGGCGACGGACAGGCCGCGCGCCGCGGCGTCCAGCGCCACGCCGGCGCCGGTCACGCCCCCGCCGACCACGAGCAGGTCGACCGGCTCCGAGGCGAGCTCGTCGAGCTCGCGCTCGCGGCGCCGGGCGGTGAGGGCGGTGCGCTGCATCGGTCTGCTCCCGGTTCGGGTCGGGTTCTGGGGTGGCGGACGTCGGTGCGCGCGTCCGGGTCAGGGGCGGAGGTAGCCGTCCAGGGAGTGCGCGAGCTCGGCCCGCAGGGCGGCGTCGTCGATCACGGTGGTGACGGTCCGGTGCGAGAGCACCGCGGACTGGGAGATGAGCAGCACCATGACCGCCATGTCAGTGGCGGACCCGGCGCGGACCGTGCCGCCCTGCTGGGCCGCGGCGACCGCGGCGGCAAGCCACTCGAGGATCACGCGCTGCGACCGGCCTATCCGCTCGAAGGCGTACCGCGTGAAGACCTCGGGCTCCTCGGTCAGGAGGTGCCCGTACACGGGGTCGGTCCGGAGCAGGTCGCCGAACCGCACCACCTTGTCGACGATCGTCGCCCGGTCGGCGGCCCGCGGGCCGACGGCGGTGATCACGAGCTGGGCGCGGTGCGCGAGCAGGGCGCGCAGCACGTCGTCGGCGGACTCCCAGCGGCGGTAGACCGTGGGTCGCGAGACGCCGGCCGCGCGGGCGAGCTCCGTGACGGACAGGCCGCGGGTGCCGCGCGTGGCGACGAGCCCGGCGGCGGCCTCCAGCAGGCGCGCCTCGGTGCGGTCGGGGGCGGCGTCGGGCCCGGGGTCGCCGAACGCGTCGGGTGCCGGCGAGATCCCCTCCGAGGGTGCATTACGAATTGTCATCTTGTGTAACACTGTAACGCGACGCCGGATGGTGGCCAACACCAGCCGCCGTCGACCACGACATGGCCGTCGACCCGACCCGGAGGACGCGTGAGCACACAGCCCGACGACGAGCGCATCGACATGCGGTGGGACGGCTGGGGCGACCCGGCCCGCGCGCACGGACTCCCGGGCGGCGTGAAGCTCCTGCTCACGGCCGTGCTCGGCCGCACGCCCGCGCCGCCGCCCGGCCCGGACCTCGCCGACGTCACGATCAGCACCCCGCCCCTGCCCGCCGACGACGTGGCGGCGCTCGCCGCCGTCGTCGGTGCCGAGCACGTGGACACCGGCCACGACGTGCGGCTGCTGCACGCCGGCGGCAAGTCCACGCCGGACCTGCTGCGCCGCCGGCACGCGGAGCAGGCGGCGCCGGGCGCCGTCGTGCGGCCGGGCTCGGAGGACGACGTCGCCGCCGTGCTGGCGGTCGCGGCCGAGCGTGGCCTCGCCGTCGTGCCCTTCGGCGGCGGCACCGCCGTGACCGGCGGCCTGGCCCCGGACGCCGGTCCGCACCGGGGTGTGGTCAGCCTCGACCTGCGCCGGCTCACCGGCCTGGTCGCCCTGGACGACGTCTCCCACGAGGCGACCTTCCACGCGGGGACGACGGCGCCCGCCGCCGAGGCCGCGCTGGCCGGGCGGGGCTTCGAGCTGGGGCACTTCCCGCAGAGCTTCGAGTTCGCGACCCTCGGCGGGTTCGCCGCCATGCGGTCGTCGGGCCAGAACTCCGCCGGGTACGGGCGGTTCGACGCCATGGTGACCGGCCTGCGGGTCGTCACGCCCACGGGCACGCTCGACCTCGGCCGGGCGCCCGGCTCGGCGGCCGGCCCCGACCTGGTGCGCTGGTTCCTGGGCTCGGAGGGCGTGTTCGGCGTGATCACGCAGGTGCGCCTGCGGGTGCACCCCACGCCCGAGGCGCGGCTGTTCGACGCCTGGACCTTCCGCGACTTCGCCGCGGGCGCCGACGGCCTGCGCCGCGTGGCGCAGCTCGGCACGGGCCCCACCGTGATCCGGCTGTCCGACGAGGAGGAGACGGCCGTGTCCCTCGCCCAGGTCGGCAACATCGGCAAGGCGCTGACCCGGGGCTGCTCCGCCGTCGTCGTGCACGAGGGGCCCGCGGACCTGGCCGCCGCGCGCCGGGAGGCGACCACGCGCGTGCTGCGCGAGGCGGGCGGGCGGCCCGCCGCCGAGAAGCTGGCCGCGTCCTGGGACCACGGTCGTTTCAAGGCGCCGTACCTGCGCGACGCGCTGCTCGCCGCCGGCGTCTTCTGCGAGACGCTGGAGACCGCCACCACCTGGTCGAACCTGGCCACGCTCAAGGCGGCCGTCACCGCGGCGCTGGCCGACGGGTTCGACCGGGAGGGTGCGAAGCACCGCATCCTGTGCCACATCTCGCACGTGTACCCGACCGGCGCGTCCCTCTACTTCACGGTGATCGCAGGGCTGGGCATCGACCCGCTGGAGCCGTGGGACCGGGTCAAGTCCGGCGTGAACGACGCGATCATGGCCGCGGGCGGCACCATCAGCCACCACCACGGCGTCGGCGCCGACCACGCGCCCTGGCTGGAGCAGGAGATCGGCGCGACGGGCTTGCGCATGCTGCGGGCGATGCGGGCCGAGCTCGACCCGGCCGGGATCATGAACCCGGGCGCCCTGCTCGGAGACACCCTCGGGTAGGTTGCGGCCATGACTGAGCAGGTCGGGCACATCGCGGTGCTCGTCAACCCCGCCTCGGGCCACGGCGTCGGGGCGGACAGCGGGCACGTCGCCGTCGAGCGCCTGCGGGCCCGGGGCGCCCACGTCAAGGTCTACCAGGGCGCGGACGAGCGCGAGACCGTCGCGCTCGGGCGGCAGGCGGTCGCCGAGCGGCCCGACGTCGTCGTCGTGGTGGGCGGCGACGGCACGGTCTCGTCGGTGCTGGGGCCCGTGCTCGCCGCGGGTATCCCGCTGGCCGTGATCCCCGGCGGCACGGGCAACGACCTCGCGCGCGAGCACGGCATCCCGCTGGACGACGCCGCGGCCGCCGCCGACCTCGTGCTCGACGGCGCGCGCCGCCAGGTCGACACGGGCACCGTCACGGCCGCCGACGGCACGGTGCGGCACTTCGTCACCGTGCTGTGCGCGGGCCTCGACTCGCGCACCAACGAGCGCACCAACCGCATGACGTGGCCGCGCGGGCCGGCGCGGTACCTCGCCGCCGTCTACCTCGAATGGCTGCGGCTGCGGCGGTTCGGGTACCGGCTGGAGCTGACGGGGGAGGCTGCGGCTGGTGCGGCGGGGTCTGGTGCGGCGGGGTCTGGTGCGGCCGGGCCTGCTGTGACTGAGCCAGCCGGGACGGGGCCGGCCGGGACGGAGCCGGCAGTGGCACCGGCGTCGGGCCTGCGCGTGCTGGAGCAGGACGGGTACATGCTCGCGATCGGCCTGACCAGGACCTACGGCGGCGGCGTGCCGATCTGCCCCGGCGCGGACCCGGCCGACGGCCTGCTCGACGTCACGCTCGTCCAGGCGATGGGCCGGTTCCGGCTGCTCGCGTTCGACGCGCTCATCAAGGCCGGCACGCACGTCGAGCGGCCGGAGGTCACGACGCTGCGGGTGTCCGCCGTCCGCCTGGCGGCCCCGGCCGGCCTGGTCACGTACGCGGACGGCGAGCCGATGGGCCCGGTCCCGGTGACGGTCGAGGCCCGGCGCCGGTCCCTGACCCTCTGCGTCCCGGCCTGACGCCCGGGGGCGGCTGCCCCCATCCCCTTTGAGGCCCGGCTTTCTTCTCTTTTAGCCGCCTCAAAGCGAAGAAACCCGGGCCTCAAAGAGGATGCCGGACGGCGAAGGATGCGGACGGCGGGGTCTCGCGCGGGTCAGACCCCCGCGAGGTCTCCCGCCACCAGGCTCAGCTCGCGGCGGGCGTGCGGCGGCACCACCTCGCCCGGGATGCTCAGCCCGACGGCCCACGACGTGTCGTCCCCCACGCGGCGGGGGACGAGGTAGGCGGCGCAGGCGATGTCGTTGCGGAACTCCCCGTGCTCCTCGACGACGGCGTCGGGGCGCAGGCGGGCGAGCTGGGCGTCGAGCGCTGTCATGTCGGCCGCGGTCCGCGGCGTGAACTTGCGCATCCCGGCGTCGACCACGAGCTCGTGGCGCTCGCGGCGGGACATGCCGAGCAGCAACGCCTTGCCGAGCGCGGTGGCGTGCGCCGAGACGTCGAGCCCGCGCTCCAGGTCCTCGATGTACGGGGAGCCGGGGGCCTCCGCGTAGTCGACGACGACCACCCGGCCCGCGCTGATGCGGCCCAGGTACGCGCTGTAGCCGCTGCTCTGCGCGAGGTGGCGCAGCACCTCGCGCGTGTCGGGGCCGCGGCCGAGCGAGCCGAGCTGCTCGTAGAACCGGTGGCTCACCTGCTCGCCGACGTCGTAGGTGCCGTCCTTGAGCCGGGTGACGTACCCCTCGTAGGCCAGCGTGCGCACGAGGTGGTAAGTGGTGGAGAGGTTGAGGCCGCTGCGGCGGGCGATCGCCTTGACGGGCAGGCCCGGAAAGCGGGTGACCACCTCGAGGACGCGGAAGGCGCGAGCGACGCTCTGCACAAGGTCGTCGGGACGCTCCCGCTCGGAGTTGAGTGTCACGTGTCCCCCTTGCTCGCCGGAGTGGGCCGACGGTACCTGTGTGACGGTGCCTTTTCGACAGTGCGTTGTCGAGGGTGAACGTGGTCTGACAGGTCTCGACAGGGTGGTGCGAGGGTGCGACAGTTTGTCTGCCCTCGCAGACATGTTAGCCACGGGTGTGGCCGAGGTCACGGTACAAAACAGCAAGACGGGTGGGTTCACCCTGGGCGATCGAGGACGACTGCACAGATACGGTGAATCAATGAAAATACACGAACTGGGTGATATCCGACAAGTCCCCCCGAGGCCGCCGGACCGTCCGCGCGGGCCGGAGCCGTCCCGCGAGAGGCCCGCGACTGTGCTCGACGACCTGAGCGACACCACCCAGGACCGGCCCTGGCGGGGCACGCGGCCGCTCCGGCTCGACGCCGTCCCGCACCTGCGGCCGCTGGTCGAGGCGTCGGGGCTGGCCGACCCGCGCGAGCTCTACGACGAGCTCGGGGCGCAGTGGGGCGAGGTGGCCCCGGTCGAGCTCGAGCCCGGGGTGCCCGCGTGGCTCGTCATGGGGCAGCGGCTCGTGTACGACATCATGCGCAACGAGCACGTGTTCGCCACCGACCCGCAGCTCTGGAACGGGCACGCGCGCGGCGGTCTGCCGCGGACGTCGGGCCTGCGCCCCGTGCTCACGTCGCACCAGCGCTTCTCCGCCAACCACGCCGACGGCGCGCTGCGGCAGCGCTTGCGCGTCCCCCTCGACGACGCGTTCGAGCAGCTCTCCGAGCCGCTCACGGCGGCGAAGGTGCGGTCCTTCTGCAACCTGCTCATCGACCGCTTCGAGGACCGCGGCCGCGCCGACCTGATGCTGGAGTACGCGTCGGTGATCCCGCTCCTCGTGGTCGCCGACATGATCGGTTTCGACCCGGAGGACGGGCAGCGCCTGTTCGACCTGACGCGCCGGATGGCCGCGGGCGGCACCGACGCCGCCGACGCCGTGCACGAGCTGGACCGGATGCTCGGCGACCTCGTGGCGGTGCGCCGGGAGCACCCGCGGCGCGACCTGGCAAGCTCGCTGGCCGCCCATCCGAACATGCGGGACGACGTCGAGGTCACCCACACCCTGCTCACCGTGGCCTACTCGGGCAACCTGACGCTGACCGCCTGGGTGGCGCAGACCCTGCTGCTGACGCTCGCGGACGCGCGGTTCTCGGGGCGGCTGCACGGCGGCCGCATCGACCTGGACAGCGCGATGGACGAGGTGCTGTGGCGGTCCACGCCGACAATCCACAGCCTGCCCCGGTTCGCCCGGCAGGACGTGGTGCTGGACGACAAGCTCGTCGCGGCGGGTGACCCGCTCGTCCTCGCGATCCACGCGGCGAACACGGACCCGCGGATGGACACGGGCGACCCGTGGGACCACGTCGGCAGCCGGGCCCACGTCTCCTTCGGCACCGGCCCGCACGCCTGCCCGGCGCCCCGCACGGCGCGCGTGATCGCGAAGATCGCCGTCGAGACGGTGCTGCGCCGGCTGGAGGTCGTGCTGCGGATCCCCGCCGCCGACGTCGCGTGGGAACGGTCGCTGTGGATCCGCCAGCCGGTGAGCATCCCGGTCACCTTCCCGGTGCACGCCGACCCGGCCGCGCCCGTCGAGCAGGCCGGCCCGGCCGGGTAGGCATAGCCCGGCCGGGCAGGCATAGCACGCGACCCCTTTGCAGGTGGTAGTGCCCGGGCGAGGGGTCCCGGAGGTAGGTTGCGCCTGTGAGCAAGGAGGGTCACATGCGCATCGGCATACCGGACGACGGCGGGCCGCTCGTGCCCGCCACCCCCGCGACCACCGGCCGGCTGGTCGGCCTCGGCTACGAGGTCGCCGTGGCGGCGGGAGCGGGCGCGGGGGCGGGCTTCCCCGACGCCGCCTACGCGGCCGCGGGAGCCGCCGTCGTGCCCGACGGCGAGGCGTGGGCCGCCGACGTCGTGGCGGTCACGCGCGCGCCCGACGACCTCGGCGCGCCCGGCCCGGCGGCGCTGCGGCCCGGGGCGGTGCTGATCGCCCAGGTCGCGCCCGCCGCCCGGCCGGACCTGGTGCGGACGCTCGCGGCCCGCGGCGTCACCGCCCTGGCGCTCGACGCCGTGCCGCGCATCTCCCGCGCGCAGTCGCTCGACGTGCTCAGCGCGCTGTCGAACGTCGCGGGGTACCGGGCCGTGGTCGAGGCCGCCGCCGAGTTCGGCGGCATGTTCTCCGGCCAGGTCACGGCGGCGGGCACCACGCCGCCCGCGAACGTCTTCGTCATCGGCGCCGGCGTGGCCGGGCTCGCGGCCATCGGCGCGGCGGGCAGCCTCGGCGCGCAGGTGCGCGCCTTCGACGTGCGGCCCGAGGTGGCGGAGCAGATCGAGTCCATGGGCGCCACGGTGGTCCGGGCCGACGACGCCGCGCAGCAGGTCAGCGCCGACGGGTACGCCCAGGCCCTGACCGCCGGCCAGGAGGCGGCAGCCCTCCGCGCGTACGCCGTCGAGACGGCCGCGGCCGACATCGTCGTCACCACGGCCCTCGTGCGCGGGACCGCCCCCACCACGATCACCGCCGAGATGGTCGCGTGCATGCGGCCCGGCAGCGTGGTCGTCGACCTCGCCGCGCCCGGCGGCGGCAACTGCGAGCTGACCGTGCCGGGCGAGCGCGTGGTCAGCGACAACGGCGTCGTCGTGCTCGGGTACACGGACCTGCCCGACCGCATGCCGCGGCACACCTCGGAGCTGCTCGGCACGGCCGTCGCCAACCTGGTCCAGCTCGGCACCCCGGAACGGGACGGCCGCCTCGCGCTCGACCCGGACGACGTCGTCGTGCGCGGGATGACCGTCGCCGCCGGCGGCGAGGTGCTGTGGCCGCCGCCCCCGGTGGCCGTGTCGGCGCCCGCCGCGCCCGCGCCGTCGGGCGAGGAGCCGGGCGAGCCGCGCGAGCCTGCCGGGACCCCGGCCCGGGCGGCCGGCGGAGCCCGGGCGGCCGGCGGGACCCGCCCCGCGCCGTCGTCCGCGCGCTGGGTGCTCGTCGCCCTCGGTGCCGTGCTGGCGACGCTGGCCGTGGCGGCCTCCCCGCCGGACCAGGCGGCCCACTTCACCGTGCTGGCGCTGGCCGTGGTGGTCGGGTTCTACGTGATCTCGCACGTCAGCCACGCCCTGCACACCCCGCTCATGTCCCAGACCAACGCGATCTCCGGGATCATCCTGGTGGGCGGGATGCTCCAGATCGGCTCGGCGGACCCGGTGGTGACCACGCTCGCCGTGCTGGCCTCGGCGGTCGCGAGCATCAACATCTTCGGCGGGTTCCTGGTGACCCACCGCATGCTCGGCATGTTCCACCACAGCCCGGGCGAGGGGGAGGGCCGATGAGCGTCGAGTCGGTGGTGCAGGCGGTGTACCTGGTGGCGGCAGTCCTGTTCGTGCTGTCGCTGGCCGGCCTGTCGAAGCAGGAGACGGCGCGGCGCGGCGTGCTGCTCGGCATGACCGGGATGGGGCTCGCGCTGGTGGCGACGATCGCGCTGGCCCTGGACCGGTCCGAGCGGCCGGTGGGCGTGACGGCCGGACTGATCCTGCTCGTCCTCCTGGTGGGCGCGGCGGTCGGCACCTGGCGGGCGCGGACCGTCGAGATGACTCAGATGCCCGAGCTCATCGCGCTGCTGCACTCGTTCGTCGGCGCGGCGGCCGTGCTGGTGGGCTTCGGCTCCTACCTGACCGATCCCGGGACGGGCGGGGCGGGCGCGACCGTGCACCTCGTCGAGGTGTTCCTGGGCGTGCTGATCGGCGCCGTGACGTTCACGGGCTCCGTGGTGGCCTTCGGCAAGCTGTCGGCCCGGCTCCGCTCGTCGCCCCTGCTGCTTCCGGGCCGCAACTGGCTCAACCTCGCCGCCCTCGTGGCCTGCGCGGGGCTGCTCTGGTGGTTCCTCACGGCGGAGGAGTCCGGGCTGGTGCCGCTGCTCCTCATGACCCTGGTCGCCCTGGCCCTCGGCTGGCACCTGGTCGCGGCGATCGGCGGCGGCGACATGCCCGTCGTCGTCTCGATGCTCAACTCCTACTCGGGCTGGGCGGCCGCAGCGGCGGGCTTCATGCTGGGCAACGACCTGCTCATCATCACGGGCGCGCTCGTCGGGTCCTCGGGTGCGATCCTCAGCTACCTCATGTGCCGCGCGATGAACCGGTCGTTCGTCAGCGTGATCCTGGGCGGGTTCGGCGCGGAGACCGGCGTCGTCGCGCAGGGCGCCCCGGCCGAGCAGGGCACCTACCGGGAGACGACGGCGCTGGAGGTCGCCGACCGCCTGACCGCCGCCCGGTCGGTGATCGTGGTGCCCGGCTACGGCATGGCCGTGGCGAAGGCCCAGTACCCGGTCGCGGACCTCGTCGCCCGGCTCACGGCGCGCGGCACCACCGTGCGGTTCGGCATCCACCCCGTGGCCGGCCGGCTGCCGGGCCACATGAACGTGCTGCTCGCCGAGGCGAAGGTGCCCTACGACCAGGTGCTCGGCATGGACGAGATCAACGACGACTTCGCCGCGACCGACGTCGTGCTCGTGATCGGCGCCAACGACACGGTGAACCCGGCCGCCCAGGACGACCCGGGCTCGCCCATCGCGGGCATGCCGGTGCTGGAGGTGTGGCAGGCTCGGGAGGTGGTGGTCTTCAAGCGGTCGATGGCCACGGGCTACGCGGGTGTGCAGAACCCGTTGTTCTTCCGCGAGAACACCGCCATGCTGTTCGGGGACGCGAAGGACCAGGTGGAGCTGATCGTCCAGGCCCTCTGACGGCGTCGGGGGTCTGGTCCGGCCCGGCCTGGCCTGGGCCTTTTGCATTCTGGTGGTCATGTGTGGGTGAATTGAGGGTGACGCGCTCACACCGCGCGGTAACGAGTTGGTATAAAGGGGCGCGCCAGGAAAGTCCGGCGCAGTCCCTCAGTGCGGAGGCCGAGTGTTGACACGCTCTCTCGTGACCGGAACGGCCGCGATCGTGGGGTTCCTGGTGCTTGTGGCGACCACCGAGCTCTTCTGGTTCGGGCCGCCGTCCGGCGCGCACAACGCCGGCGAGATCTTCGCCTCCGTGGGCGGGGCCGCCCTCACCGTCCTCACCTGGGCGGTCGTCGGCTGGTCCGTCGCCCGGATCGCCCGCGCCCTGCGCCTGGCCCGCATCTCCGTGCTCGTCGGCATGTTGGCCCCGGTCGGCGCGATCGTCGCCTTCACCCTCTCGGTCGACCTGGACGCGTGGTCCACCGGCTTCGGCGTGCTGGCGTTCGCGGCGGCGTCCGCCGGCGTGCTGGTGACGATCCGCCGCCGCAAGGCGGCGCGTCCCACCGCGATCCCCGGGTCGAAGGGGCACCCTCCGGTGCGGATGGCCGCGTGAGCGACGCGCCGGTCGCCGTGGTCGGCCCGGGCGCGATCGGCGGTCTCATGGCCGCCCTCATGCAGCGCGCGGGGCACGACGTCACGGTCGTCGCGCGCGAGCGGACCGCCGCGCACATCGCCGAGCACGGGCTCGACGTGGTCTCCGACATGTTCGGGTCGTGGCACGCGCCGCTGGCGGCGTCCACCACGGTGCCGCGCGGTGCGCGCGTGCTGGTCGCGGTCAAGGCGGACGGCGTCGCCACCGCGGCGGACCTGCTGCGCGCCGCGGACCCGGTCGAGGTGATCGCTCTGCTCAACGGCGTCGAGCACATGGTGCCGCTGCGCGCGGCGGCCCCCGGGGCGGCAGTGTTCGGCGCGACCATCGCGGGCCAGACGCGGCGCACCCCCGCCGAGGGCCCCGGCCCGGCGACCGTCACGCACTCCTTCGACCTGCTGACGATCGTGGTGCCCGACGCCGCCGCCGACCTCGGCCTGACCGCCGCCCTGCGGGACACCGGGGCCGTGCTGCAGACCGGCGGCACCGAGACCGAGGTGCTCTGGAAGAAGCTGCGGTTCCTCGCCGCCCTGTCCCTGCTGACCTCCACGTGGAAGACCGGGATCGCCGACGCCCTGGACCGCGACCCGGCGCTCACCGCCGGGCTCCTGGACGAGATCGCCGCCGTCGCCTCCGCCGAGGGCGTGCCCACCACGGGTGCGGACCTGCGCGGGTTGCTGGCCGGGATGCCGCCGCTGACCGTCGGCTCGCTGGAGGCCGACCTGTCGGCGGGGCGGCCGGGCGAGCTCGATCCGATCGGCGGTGCGATCCTGCGCGCGGGTGCGCGGCACGGCATCGTGATGCCGGTGCTCACCGCGACGGTCGACAAGCTGGCGGCGTCGGTCGGCCGCTAGGCGACACCGATGTGCCGGGCCGCCGTCCGCCCCCTTTTGTGAGACCCGGCCGCCGTCCGCCCCCTTTGGCGAGAATCCGGCCGCCGTCCTCCCCTTTGAGGCCCGGGGTGTTTTTGGTTTTTTTTCCCCCCAACAAAAAAAACCCGGCCCCCAAAAAGGAGAAGACCAACAGGCAAAGAAGATCGGTCGCCCGCCGGCCCGGCGACCGGCCTCAACGGGGTCACCAGAACCGGACCGGCAGCCGGTGCCGCGCGTACACGCTCTCGACCGCCGCGCGCACCTGGGCGGGCGTGCCCAGCCGCTCGTCGTCCAGCCCGAGCACCGCCAGCGTCGCGATGCCGTTGTGCTCGGACCACCAGGAGTCCAGGCCGCCGCGCATCTGGCGCAGCCGGCCGCGCGTCAGACCCTGCGTCACGCCCCGCATGAGCACGCTGGAGGCGGGCGTGCCGAGCGGCGCGGCGAACGCCGTCGGCAGGCGGCCCAGGTTGGAGGCCAGGCACAGCGGCGCGGTGCCGTCGCGCGCCGCCCGCTTGGCGACGGCGTCGGGCACCATCTGCATGAGCGGCTTGAGCGGGCCCAGGGTGTCCACCCGCGTGCCGGAGGTCAGGGCCGCGAACTCGGCCTTGGAGCGGGCCCGGATCTGGCCCATGTCCGCCACCACGCCGGCCCGCTCGGGCGCGGGCGTCACGGTGGTGTCCACCGCGATGGACACCCCGGACGTCGCGTTGGACCGCAGGTCGCCCGGCTGCCGCAGGCTCACGGGCAGCGACACGCGCACCGGCATGCCCGCCCGCGCGGCGCCCGCGGCGAGCAGGATCTCCGTGCACACCGCGATGAGCAGGCTGTTCGCCGTGCCACCCGCGGCGTGGGCCGCGCGGTGCCAGGTGGAGGCGTCCGTGTCCACGACGACGATCGGCGGATGGGCGGGCTCGGCGTCGTCGGGCCGCGGGGCGGGCCGGGGCCGGTCCGCGGACTGCTGCGCCATCAGCGGCGGCACCGGGCCCTGCCGCGCCATCCGGCGCAGGCCGCCCACGGCGGCGCGCGCCTGGTCCGTCGCGTCGCGCAGGTCGGCCACGAGTCCGGTGCGGATCCGCTCGCCCTCCTTGGGCAGGCGGCGTCCGTCGGACGACGGCGCGCCCTCGGCGTACCCGCCCGCGAAGGCGCCTCGGGCCGCCGCGGCGGCGACGGCGGCCTCCACGGCACCCACGTGCATCCCGCCGTCGGCCACCACGTGCGAGGTGACGAGGCTGAGCAGGCTCCCGCCGCTCGTCGTCGGCGCGGCGGACAGCGCCCAGGTCGGGCCGCGCTCCGGGTCCAGGCTCACCTGGGCCTGCTCGTCCGCCCAGGCGAGCACGTAGGCCTCGGGCACCGGCGCGGACCCGATGAGCAGGTCCGGCAGCCTGGTGGACGCCGACCAGCGGGCGCGGGCGCCCGGGAGGCGGCCGGGCCGCACCACGCGCTGCAGGGGGCCTTCGGCCAGGCCGCGGTGCAGGGCGCGCAGCGCGTCGACGTCCAGCGGCGCCGGCAGCCGCCAGACGGTCTGGTTGACCACGGCCACGCCGAGCACCCGGCGCGTGCGCAGGAACAGGTCGTCGTCGTAGGTCAGGCGGTTGCTCGCGGCGGGGGAGGCTGCGGTCGGCGGAATGGCCGGCCGGGTGGCCGGCGGGAGGTTCGGCGGGATGGCGGGTGGGCTGGTCACAGGGCTGGTCACTGGTTCTCCGGTGCCGGGCGGGCGGGTGGTCGGCGGGCGTGTAGGTTGCGCGCGTGCGTCATGTCATGGCCCTGGTGGGCAGTCGAGGAGATGTCCAGCCGGCCCTCGCGGTCGCCCTGGAGCTGCGCCGGCGCGGGCACGAGGTGGTCACCGGCGTGGCGCCGAACCTCGTGCCGCTGGCCGCGCGGCTGGGCCTGGACCCGGTGCCGCTGGGCATCGACTCGGCGGCGCTGCTGGGGTCCGACCTGGTGCGGCGCGACATGCGGTCCGCGCACCCGGTGCGCCGGGTGCGGGCGCTGCGCGCCGTGGCGTCGGCCGGCTGGGACGAGCTCCGGACCGGGCTCGTGGCGCTGCTCGACGACGTCGGCGGCGCGGACACCGTGGTGACCGGCCTGCTGGGCCAGGAGGTGGCCGCAGCGGTCGCCGAGCGGCGCGGCCTGGCCATGGCGGCACTGCACTACTGCCCGGTGCGGGCCAACGGCGTGGTGTCGCCGGTGAGCGGCGTACGCGGCCCGGGCGCGACGCGTGCCGTCTGGGCGCTGGGGGAGCGGGTGCGCTGGGGCCTGACCCGCCGGGCGGAGAACGCCCAGCGCGCCGAGCTCGGGCTCGGCGCCACGCGAGTGCACCTGCCCACCCGCCTGCGCGACGCCGGGGCCGTGGAGATCCAGGCCTACGACCCGGCGCTCGCCCCGGGACTGGTCGGCGAGTGGGGGCCGCGCCGCCCGCTGACGGGCTTCCTCGCCCTGGACGACGACGCCCGCGCGCGCCTCGGGGAGGCCGGCGCCGGGTCGGACGCGGGGCTCGACGGAGGACTCGGCCTCGACGGCAGCCTCGACGGCGGCCTCGACGCCGGGCTCGACTCCTGGCTGGGCGACGGCGAGCCGCCCGTCTACGTGGGCTTCGGCTCCATGCCCGTGGCGGACCCGGCCGCGCTGCTCGCCGCCGTCGACGCCGCGTGCGCCGACCTCGGCGTGCGGGCGCTGGTCAGCGCGGGCTGGAACGACTTCTCGGGGGCGGCAGGCACCAGCGGCCCGGGCGACACCAGCGGCCCGGGCGACGCGGCGGGGCCCGACGCGAAGCGCGTGCGCGTCGTCGGCGCCGTCGACCACGCGGCGGTGCTGCCCCGCTGCCGCGCGGCCGTGCACCACGGCGGTGCCGGGACGACGGCGGCGGCGCTGCGCGCGGGCCTGCCCGCCGTCGTCGGCTGGTACTCCGCCGACCAGCCGATGTGGGGCGACCTGCTGCGCGGCGCGGGGGTCGGCGTGGCCCGCCGCGCGAGCACTCTGACGCAGCCCGGCGTGCTCGCCGGAGCGCTGGCCGAGGTGCTCGACGAGGCCACCGCGGCCCGGGCCGCGGCGCTCGGGGCGCGGCTCGTGCCCCCGGGCGAGGCGGTCGCGGCGGCGGCAGACGCCATCGCCGGCACCCAGCGACGTCAAGCCTGAGCCGGCACACCAACCCCGCCCACTCACCACGGGGCCGCCGGCAGCTTCCAGGCCTCGGCCTCGGCCAGCACCAGGCGGCGCAGCGTGTCGGCGTCGGCGACGCGGTCGGGGTCGAGGGCGGCGACGCTGAGCGTCGTCGTGCGGCCCGCCGTGGTGCAGAACGCGACCAGCCCGCCGCCGGCGGCGCGCAGCTCGGCGGCCGACGCACCCTGGTAGTGCGACAGGGTGGCGACGGCGCGGACCGGGCCGCCCGCCGCCTGCGTGTAGCCCTCGGGCGGGCGGCCCAGGTTGGACGCCAGCGCGGCCGCGACCGGCGGCTGCGGCAGGCGGCCGACCAGGGTGTCCGGCAGCATCTGCACCAGCTCGAGCGGCACCGGGGCCACCCCGGGCTCCGCCTGCCCGATGGCGGTGTACGCCTCCTTGGCGGCCGCCCGGACCCAGCCGAGGTCGCGGTGGGCCAGTACGTCGGCCGGGATGGTGACGCGCGCGATCTTGGTCGAGTTCGCCCGGGGGTCGTCGGCGCCGCGGGTCGACACGGGCAGCGCCACGGGCACGGGCTCGCCCGGGAACCGGCCCGTGGCGTGCACCAGGCGGGCGAGGAACGCGACGAACCAGGTGTTGGGCGTGCCGCCGTGCGCGGCGGCGGCCTGGGTCACCTGGTCGGCGGGGAGCTCGACGTGCAGCACGGGCACGCGCCAGCCGGCGTCGGCGGCGTGGTCGGCTGGCTCGGCGGCCGGGCCTGCCGCGACCGGCACCCCGGCGGAGCCGGCGGCCGCGGGCGCGTCCGGCGGGGGCGGCACGGGCTCGTGCCGCGTGCCCGGCGCCTCGGCGGCCTCGATCTGCGGGGCGGCCTCCTGCGCGGCAGCCTGCGCCTTCGCCCGGGCCTTGTCCCGGGCCCAGCGTGCGACGGCGGCGGCCTGCGCCGCGGCGTCGGCGGCGTCCGCGAGCAGCGCGCGCCGGCCGCGCTCGGGTGCCGGGACGACGATCGGCTCGGCGTGCGTCGCGGCGCGCACCACGGCGTCGATCAGGGCCGCGCCGTCGGCCACGGCGTGCGCGCAGGTGAGCGAGACGACCGACCCGGCTACGGTCCCGGCGCCGCCGGCGCCCGGGCGGCCTGCGACGTCCGCGGCGGAGATCCGCCAGGAGAGGCCCTTCGCGGGGTCGAGCGGCACGTCCGCCTCGGCCTGCGCCCAGGCGCCGATGCCGCCCTCGGGCACGGGCGCCGTCTGCAGGTCCAGCACCGGCAGGGTGCCCGCGGGCGCCCAGCGGTGCCGCGCGCCGGGCACGCGGGCGCGCACCACGCGCCGGTGCAGGGACCCGGCGGCGAGGCGTTCGGCCAGGTCACGCAGGCGATCGGCGTCGAAGGGGCCGTCGAGGCGCCACAGCACCTGGTTCACGGCGGGGCTCGCGCCGCCGTCGTGCCGGCGCAGGAACATGTCGTCGGCGAACTGCAGGCGCAGTGCGGGTGGCGGGTCCGTCACGCTCGTCTCTCCGGTCGGTTCGCGGTCCCGGAGGGGACCGTGGGCTTCAGCAGACCGACCATACCGGGCATTACGGGGGGACTAACTTTCACCCGGCGAATCCGGTATAAAGGTCGCCGCAAGGGGACCGCGGAACTCGTCCGACGTCGTGCTGGCCGTGCCCACAGACCGATCGAGGGACCCGACCGCATGGAATACACCGAGCTTTCGGCCTACGACCTGCCCGCCGGGGTCGTGACGTCCTGGACGCCGCGGGCCGACGCCGGGCGCTGGCAGCAGGACCCGCGCGACCTCTCGCCGGGGCACGAGGCGCACCTGCGCGACTCCGAGCCGGGCTCCTGGATCGGCTCGGTGCTGCGGGTCCCCGGGCCCTACGAGCCCGAGCCGCTGCGCCGCGCGATCCACGCCTGGCTGAGCCGCCACGAGGTGCTTCGCACCACAGTGACCCGCGACGCCGGCGCGGGCTGGCGGCGCGTCACGGCCCCGGCCGAGGCCGTCGCCGTCCGCGACCTCGTGGTCGGCCGCCTGACCGCCGCGCAGGTCACGGTCCTGCTGCCCAGCCTGCTCGCCGACGTCTCGCCGACCGCCTGGCCGCACTGCGTCCTGGCCAGCGTCGTGCCGGACCAGCCGGCGGCCGGTTCGGGCCCTGACGGCTTCGTGCTCGCGTTCGGCGCCGACCACTCGGTCATGGACGCCTACTCGCAGCTCCTGTGGTTCGAGGAGATCGTCTCGCTGTACGACGCCGCCCGCCGGGGCGTGCCGGACGCCGAGCTGCGCGCGCTGGAGGTGGGCTCGCACGTGGACTTCTCCGCCGAGGACCGCAAGCTCGCGATGACGCTCGCCGCCGACGGCGAGCCCGTGCACCGCTGGCTCGACTTCCTCGGGCCGGACGCCACGTTCCCGCGCTACGGCGCCGAGGGCGTCACGCACCCGGCCGCCGACGCCGCCGAGGCCGCCCGGCCGCAGGCCTCCCGGTCCGCGTGGCTCGCCACCGCCGACCAGACCGACGACCTCAGCGCCCGCAGCCGGGCCCGCGGCGCGTCCGCCCAGTCCGGCGTGCTGGCCACCTTCGCGCACGCCGCCCGACGGGTGCACGGGATCGACCGGCTCCGGTTCGTGCTGCCCATGCACACCCGGTACGCGCCGCAGCACGCCGCCGCCGTCGGCTGGTACGTGGGCCTGTGCCCCGTCGATCTCGACCTGGACGGCGTGGACCCCGTGCTGCGTGAGGTCGACGCCGGCGGGGCCGGCGCGGGCCGCGCGGGTCGGACCGACGCGCGCCGGGTGATCGACGGCGCCGCGCTGACCGCCGCCGTCGAGCGGGTGCACGCCGCGGTCGCGGCGGGCAAGCCCCTGGTGCGGTACTCGTTCGCGCGCATCGCCGAGCTGGGCGGCATCACCGACGGACCGCACCTCGCCGTCTCCTACGTGGACACACGGTTCGTGCCCGGGGCCGAGCGCTGGAGCGCCTGGGACGCCCGCACCCTGCGCAGCCCCGCGTACGGCACCGACGAGCTCTACCTGTGGTTCTTGCGTACCCACGACGGCCTCAACGTCTCCACCCGCTACCCCGACACCCCGGAGGCGCACGCCGCCATGGACGCCCTGATCGAGGAGCTCCGCGCCTGCTTCCGGGCCTTCGGCACCGCCGGCCTGAGCGAGGCGGTCGCATGATCCTCGGCGCCCTGGGCACCTGGTCCCCGCGCGCCGGGCAGGTGGTGCACGTGCGGCCCACGGCGGCGGCGCTCGCCGCGGCCCGGCAGGCGCCGGTGGACCCCGGACCGCCGTCGTTCCTGCAGGGCGACCACCTGCGCGCCTTCGCGGCGCGCCGGGCGTCCGGCGGCCGGCACCGCGCCTGGACCGGTACCGCGTCCCGCCTCGACGGGCCGTTCGACGGCGCCGCCCTGGCCCGGGCCCTGACCCGGTTCGTGCGGCGGCACGAGGGCTTGCGCACCTGGTTCGACGTCGACGCCTGCGCCGAGGGCGGCCCCGCGGTGCGGCACCTGGTCCCGGCGGACGCCGTCGACTTCGCGCCCGTGGACGTGCCCGCCCTCTCGCCCGTGCCCGGCCTCGGGTGGGACGAGTGGGTGACCGGGCACCTGAACGCGACCTTCGACGCCGCGTGCCTCCCCGACTCCTGGGCCCCGTTCGCGCTCGGCGCCGTGGCGACCGACGACGGGTTCGGGCTGTTCTGGGGCTGCGACCACGCGTTCACGGACGGCGGGTCCCAGCTCATGGTGCTGAGCGAGATCGAGGAGCTGTACGGGCGGGAGCTCGCGGCCGCTGGGGACGACGGCGGCGCGGCCGACAGCGGGCCGGACGGCGGCGGGCCGGACGGCGGCCCGGACCCCGCTCCCGCCGAACCCCCGACCACCGCCGGGTCCTTCCTGGACCACGCCCGGGCCGAGCACGAGCTCGCCGCGGCGACCCCGGCGGACGCGCCGCAGATCCGCGCCTGGTCCGACACCGTGACCGCGCACGGCGGCCGCCTGCCGCAGTTCGCGCTGGACCTCGGCCTGCCGCCGGGCGAGACCGCCCCCGTCAAGATCCGCTCCGCGACTCTGCTCGACGCCGCCGGCCTCGCGCACATCGACGCGCTCGCCGCCGCGCACGGCGCCCGGTTCACCGGCGCGGTGTTCGCCGGGATCGCGCTCACGGACGCCCGGCTGACCGGCGCGGCCGACTGGTTCGGCGTCACCGTGGTCGGCACGCGCGGCCCCGGTTTCGAGACCACGCAGGGCTGGCTGTGCAACTTCGCGCCGGTCACGTTCCCTGTGTCCGACGCAGCCCCGGTGCCCGACGCCGGCCCGGTGCCCGACGGCGGCGGCCCGGCGTCGTTCGCCGCCGTCCTGCCCGCCGCCGACGCTGCGTTCCGCCAGGCCCGGAAGGTGGCGGAGGTGCCGGTGCACGCCGCGCTCGGCGTCATGCTGGCCGGCGGTGTGCTCGACCCGGCCTCCCTCGGCAGCCCGCAGCTCATCAGCTACCTCGACCTGCGGCGGTTCCCCGGCGTCGGGCGCCCCGCCTACGACAACGGCCTGCACTTCACGGGGGAGGGTCGCACCGCGAACGCGTCGCTGTGGGTCAACCGCGACCACGAGCGGCTGTACGTCGTCACGCAGACCCCGGACACCCCCGCGGCGCAGGCCGCCGTGGACCGCTACCTCGCGGAGCTGACGGCGACGTTCGCGGCTGCGGTCGCCGAGGCGGCCGCGGGTGCCGTCGCCCAGGCTGCCGTCGCCGAGGCCACCGCGACGTCCGCCGCCGAGAGCGACACCGGCGTCGCCACGGGTGCCGACGTGCGGGACGCGCGGCTGGAGGCGACCGGTGCGGGTTCTCTCGGCTGACCTCTGGGAGCCGGCCCCCGGCCGGGTCCTCACCTGGGACGTCACGCCCGGTGCCGGGCGCCGTCCGGCCGCGGCGGCGCCGACCTACAACCAGCGCAACCACCTCCTCGGGGCCGGGTCCGGCGAGCCGAGCGTGTGGATCACCGCCGCGTTCGACGTCGACGGGCCGATCGATCCCGGGGCGCTGGAGGCCAGCTTCCGCGACCTCGTGGCCGACCATCCGGGCCTGCGGGTCGAGGCGGTCCGCCGTCCCGCGCCCGAGCAGGTGGGCCTCGTGCGGCACGACCCGGACGACCTGGTCTGGCGGCGGCACGACGGCCCGGTCACCCACACGGTCGCGGAGACCCGCGAGCACCTGGTCGCCGAGCTCACCCGGCGCTGCGCGCCGTTCGGCTACCCCGCGTTCCTGCCCGCCGCGATCAGCCGCCCGGACCGCTCGACGATCGTGCTCGGGATGGACCACCTGCACACCGACGCGTGGTCCACCACCGTCGTGATCGACGAGCTGGCCGCCCGGTACGCCGAGCGCACAGGGGACAGGTCCCACGTCGGCGGGACCGGCCGGACCGCCGGCCCGGGCCGAGCGGCGGGACTGCCCGCCGTCGCCGCGACCGCGATCGTCGCCGACCCGGTCTCGGCGGATCCAACGGGTCCGGCGTCCGGCAAAGTCACCGGCCCGCCGCCCGTCGGCGCCGACGACCCACGCCTCGCGACCTGGCACGGCTTCCTCCGGGACCGCGGCTGGGCGCTGCCGACGTTCCCGCTGCCGCTCGGCGTGCCCGACGGCGAGCGGGTCGCGCAGCGCACCGTCGTGCGCCCGCTCGCCGACGCCGCGACCGCGGACGCCGTCGCGGCGCGCGCCCGGGCGGCCGGAGCGTCGACGTCGGCGGCCGTGCTGGTCACGCTGGCCCGGGCGGTCGCGGACCTGGGCGGCCCCGCCGTCCTGGAGACCCTGCTGCCGGTGCACACCCGCGACGACGCGGCGGCCCGCGGCGCCGTCGGCTGGCACACGACCACGGTGCCGCTGCGGATCGACTCCGGCGCCGGGCACACGCTCGCGGGGAACCGGGCCTGGGCCGTTCCCGCCGGTGCCGCCGTCCGGCCCGCCGTGCCCGACACCGCCCTGGCCGCGACCGGCAAGGCCCTGCGTGCCGCGCGCGAGCTGGCCGCCGTGCCGCTGGAGCAGGTGGTGACGTCGCTGCCCCAGCCGCTGCGGTTCCCGCGGACGGACATCTTCCAGGTGTCGTACCTGGACTACCGCCGCCTGCCGGGGCACGCCGCGGCCGCCGGACGGCGGGCGCACCACGTGTCGGCCGCCACCCGCGCCGACGACCTCCAGGTCTGGGTCTCCCGCTCGGACGACGGCATCGCCGTCCGCGCCCGCATGCCCCGCACCCCGACGGCGACAGCGACGGTCGACGCCGTGCTGGACCGCTGGTCGGAGCTGCTGAGCCCCCACCCACCCACCCACAAAAGCTGAGTGCTGGGTGTTTTTTTCTTTTGAACCGGTTTCCACCCCCACCCCCCCCAGCCCCCACTCTCTGGAAGATCGGGTGGGGAAGTAGCTCCGGGGGGAGATCGCCAGCC